>PWEB01000012.1 GCA_003553305.1 Syntrophomonadaceae bacterium | reverse complement strand
TTATAAAACTTGTTTTGTTCAATCAAGGGCTCTACAATAACTTCAGCAATTGTTTTTAATTCATTGCTAAAAGGGTAAACTGCGATTTTTTCCTCAAGACGGCCTTTAGCCAGATCAATCTCATCTTCCTTAATACCCTGTTCAAAAACCTCGCTTACAGAGTTATTGATTCTTCCCTGCAGATCTCTTAAGGTCTCTTCATCAGTTAACAGTGAAGCAACAGTTTCATCAGGCAGTTCTTCAGGAAGTAAATCCCGGATTTTTTCCACTATTTCTATTTTCACAGACTCTTGATCATCTTCACTTTCTTCTACGGTTTCTACTTCATCTATATCTTCCAGATCATCTACTTCACCTATATCTTCCAGATCATCTACTTCATCTACGAATCCCTGGTTTAAATCGATAACCTCATCAAAAAATTCTCCTATTTCATCCAGGGCATCCTCCATCACCTGCGGATCATAATCATATACTTCATCCACTTCTTCTGCAGCTTCTTCACGCAAGTTTTCGGTTGCATATGTATCCACTTCATCCCGGTGAGCAAAAATTGTATCCGGACTGGGCCGACCTAAAGTAATATCCAACCGGGCTGGCACACTCACAAAAACCAGCAAAAAATAGACTGCTGGGAAAAGAACTGCTACCAGAACAATCTTTTGCAAGCGAACATTATCTTTAAATGACACAGAACGGTCGAAAATCTCACTGAGAATTTCTTTTTTCATTACTGCTTTCCCTTTCTTTCAAAGCTTCGTGGTTTTCATAAGCTTTGATAATGCTCTGCACAAGTGGATGCCTGACAACATCTTTTTCAGTTAAATATACCAAATCAATCCCTTCAATACCGGATAATATACGTGACGCCTCTATTAAACCGGAAAAACGGCCTTTTGGCAGATCAATTTGCGTTACATCACCGGTAACCACCGCCTTAGAACCGAAACCCAAACGGGTTAACAACATTTTCATTTGTTCTGAAGTGGCATTTTGCCCTTCATCAAGGATAACAAAGGAATCATCCAGGGTCCGACCACGCATATAAGCCAGCGGGGCTATTTCAATAATTCCTTTTTCCCTGTATTTTTGGAAG
Organism: Syntrophomonadaceae bacterium; assembly: GCA_003553305.1. Lineage (GTDB taxonomy): Bacteria > Bacillota > Dethiobacteria > DTU022 > DTU022 > B1SED10-74M. The sequence continues at coordinate 6,095 of PWEB01000012.1, read as the reverse complement.
ACATCAACTCCTAACAAATCATAAAGGCCATCATAAATCGGGCGCAGGTAGGGATCAACCTTTTCCTGAAAATCTCCCGGCAGGAAACCGAGATGCTCTCCCGCTTCAACCGCCGGGCGAGTCAGAATTAACCGCTGGACTTGCTTTCTTTTCAATGCATCGACAGCCATAGTCAGGGCAAGATAAGTTTTACCGGTACCTGCCGGTCCTATCGCAAGGACTATATCACAATTTCGAATTGCTTCGAGATATCTCTTTTGACCAATAGTTTTCGGGCGAATTTGCTTCCCACGCGGTGTAACCAATACCAGGTCACTAAACAAAGATTTAATAGATGAAACATCTCCCTGCTCAGTCAGTTTCAGGGCATACTCAAATTCACGGCTGCTCAATAAATGGCCTTTACGAATATGAGTGAGCAGGACTTGAAACATTTCATAAAGCCTGTCAACATCTTCAGGAGCTCCCTCAATGATTAGCTCGTGCCCTTTTGGGATCAAGTGAACAGCAAATTTATCTTCAATTAAACTGAAGTGCTGATCCTGCTTTCCAAGAAGCTGGACCGCTTCATCACCACTTTGAAGCATTACGGTTTGACTTGCAACGCTCTCTGCCAATCAGCAGCAATCCTCCTTCATATTTTAAGAATAATGGCTAATTATTTTAGTCTGCACAAGATTCTACCTTATTTTATCATCTGTGACCATACTTCGGTAGTTAAGAAAAATAAATACTCCTTAACTATTCTTACAGAAAACATCTTTAGATCTCCACTGCCACTGGAGTGCTTGTAAAATATAAGAACACTTATTGCTCAGGGTGTTTGATTGCAGAAAATATTTCGTAGATGATTTTCAGGGCAGACCAGGAGGTAATATTGGAATGATCAATTGGCGGCGCTACTTCAACAAGATCAACTGCTTTGACCGGCAGATTAATTACGATTTCTCTTGTCATTTCAATGACTTCTCTGGTGGAAAGGCCTCCTGCTTCAGGAGTACCGGTTCCAGGAGCAAAAGCCGGATCAAGAACATCAATATCTATTGAAAGATAGACTGCTCCGATACCTCGCATTGCCTTATATATCTGTTCCATGATGAGCTTATGATCCTGAAAGTAACATTGGCGGGCACCTATCACAGTTATAGCCGGATTATCCTTTAAAAAAACAAGTTCTTCAGCTTCATAGTTTCTTATTCCCAATATAACCAGGTTATCAGGCGAAGTGTTTTCATGTTCCAGAAAACGGCGCTGCGGACAAGCATGCGACCAATGGTACCCATCATAGATATCCATCAGGTCACAGTGGGAATCTAGATGAATCATTCCCACTGTTTCCGAAGAGTAGTGTTCGGCAAAAGCTTTGCCCAGTGGAATAGTCACTGAATGATCACCACCAAGGAATAATAAAAATTTTTCTTTGGCCATCAATTCAGCAGCCTGCTGTTCAACCTGATTGTAGTAACGATTCCAATCAGGGTCGACAGTAACATTCCCCTGATCACAAATTACTAATTCACGAAGATCCAGGCCCTGTTCTGAAAGAGGTGGGGTTTTTATAGACAATTCTCTTAACCGGTCGGGAGCTTCAGCTGCTCCGCGGGCATTACTGACAGCTCCATCAAAAGGCACTCCAAGAATCAATACATCGCTATGATCAGGATTCCCGGTTTTTAAGCCTCTCCAATAACTACTTTTGGACATTTATAAGCACACCCCATCTTAACGTTGCCGGTTAAAACCAGTCTTTCGCCTATTACGCATAGCAGGGGGCGGATCAATTATTTCATGAAATATAAAGGCTGCTACCAACGGATCCCTTCGAGAGAGAATCTCCCGTAAGTTTGAAGAAACAGCACTGGTCTGCATACCTCTGCTTGCAACAGTCTCAGGCCGGCTCAGTTCTTTTGGTTCAGGGTCAGGTTGCTCCTTTTGATCATAATAGCTGTACTGATCATCATCATGTTCATGATCAGTGTAATCAACAAAAGTATCCTTTTTTCGTGCAGCACGAAAATAAACCGGATCATCAACTTTTTGTTCGATCTTTCTATCCGGAACAGTATCCCTGGAACTTATGGTCTGATTCTGCCTGGATGGTTGCTTTTCTCTCCTACCCGGTCCCGCACCAAAAATACGCCTGAGCAGGTTAAATATTACAATAACCACTATAAAGACTAGAATGTTTTCCATAATAGCGGGCCTCCTACTTAGAGATTCTCGTCATCTTCTTCGTGTTGATCTTCCTGCCCTACCTTACTGATGCTCTCACGCATATCTGTATCGGCCATTACGTTTTTAAGCTGATAATAGTCCATTGCTCCAAGATTACCTTCACGTAAAGCCTGGGATATTGCCCGCGGCACTTCAGCTTCAGCTTCAGTTACTTTAGCTCTCATCTCCTGAACCGAAGCAACCATTTCCTGTTCCTTAGCTACTGCCATGGCGCGCCGTTCTTCGGCTTTAGCCTGGGCAATCCGCTTATCTGCTTCAGCCTGGTCAGTTTGCAGCTGAGCACCAATGTTTTTACCAACATCAACATCGGCAACATCGATTGATAATATTTCGTAAGCCGTTCCTGAATCAAGGCCTTTATTCAAAACTGTATTAGATATCCTGTCCGGATTCTCCAAAACTACTTTGTGGTTATCTGAAGAACCGATGGTGGTTACAATCCCTTCGCCAACCCTTGCTATAATAGTTTCTTCACCTGCACCCCCGACCAGGCGATCGATATTCGCTCTCACGGTAACTTTAGCCCGGGCTTTTACTTCAATCCCATCCTTGGCTACCGCTGCTACCACCGGAGTTTCGATTACCTTGGGATTAACACTCATTTGCACTGCCTGCAGAACATCGCGTCCAGCTAAATCAATGGCCGCAGCCCTTTCAAACAAAAGTGGAATTTCTGCACGCTGAGCAGCAATCAATGCATTTACCACCCGGTCAACATTACCTCCGGCCAGAAAATGTCCCTCTAATTTGTTAACACTTAAATCGAGCCCGGCCTTGGTCGCTTTAATAAGCGGAGCGACTATTTTAACCGGAATAACACGTCGTAAACGCATACCAATCAAAGCAAAAATACCAACATTAACTCTTGCGGCCAGTGCGGAAATCCACAGACCAATGGGAATAAAACTAAAAACAACTGCAATAAATATAACAGCAACTACAATAAGCGCCAACAGTGGAATTATTCCTTCAATAACCATAAGTAAACCCTCCATTTATTATCTGATTCCATTAAAAAAAAACAGACAGCCTCTGGTTTTCCAGTGGATCTACTGTCTGCTTTGATCCAAACGACGCACAATCACCCTTACGCCTTCAACCCTGTCCACGATGATCGAATCCCCTTCATTAATAAAAGAACCTTCGCTGACCACATCAATGCGGCGCCCGTCAATAGCAGCTGCCCCGGATGGACGTAAAGAGGTCGCTGCAACCCCTACCTTGCCGGCCAGATCTTTTTGATCACGTGGAGCCACATAACCTAAATCTGCAGTTTCTTCTTCTGAAAGTATTATATGGCGCAATGCACCGCGGCGGGCGAAAAAGCGAAAAGCCAATACAGAAAAAAAACCCGCTAAAACTATTGAAATCAGGAGCATAACCATGCCGGTCTGAACTGATACAGCTGCAAGCACAATGGAAACTGTAGTGGAGATTAATCCTGCAATACCAAACACACCAAGACCCGGCATAACCGCTTCAACTAACATCAAACCAATGCCAAGTGCAAATAAAAGTAAAACCCAGTATTCAGCCATCCCACCAGCGATATTACCACCAAAATAGAGCGCAAAAGCGGCCAGGCTCAATACACCGGCTGCCCCAAAACCAGCAGAAATAACCTCAAGTGCCAAGCCCCCGAGACCAATCATCAACAGGATAGTGCCCACTACCGGATTTGTAGTAAAACTAACCAGTGTATCTGTCAAGCGGGGTTCTACAGGGTGCAGTGCAGCATCCGATAAACCAACTTCCTCAAGAAGATCGGTCAAATTGTCCACAGTTCCTTCACTGTAACCAGCTTCCAGGGCTTCATTCGCGGTCAGGGTAAGCAAGACTCCGGCTTCAACCAAACCGTCAATAGCTTTTTCGCGGCGAACCATGGCCGAAGCAATCTCCGGATCCCGATCCCGTCTTTCAGCCAAACCTACCATTTCTTTATCCCAGACATCAATAGCTTTTTCATCAACTTCACCAACACCAAGAATACTTAGTTCAGCGGCCCCGAGCGTACTACCCGGAACCATGTATATTTCATCTGCAGCCAAAGACAGGTAAGCACCGGCTGAAATAGCATTGGAATCCACAAAAGCATAGATTGATCCATTGTAATTATCCATGGCCTTCTTGATTGCCTGGGCAGCATCAACAAAGCCACCGGGAGTATCAAACTCCATGATTACCGCGGCAGCACCCATAGTCTCCGCTTCCTGAAAAGCATAACTAACATAACTTTTAGTTCCCGGATCAATCGTATCAGTAATTTCGATAACCGCAACTGATTCATTACCAGTGTTCCCACTGACTAAAGGCATTAAGATCATTAATCCAATCAGCAAGCAGGTTATCCAAAATGTGACCCTGATTATTCTCGACACTTGTTTCCTCCCTTTAACAAAAGCCCAGCTTTAAAAAGCTGGGCTTTATTGCAGCATGTCTTCAACCATACGCCGAACTATACCACCGTCAGCCTTTCCTTTAACCCGGGGCATAAGCTGACTCATCACTTTTCCCATCTCCCGCTTAGATTCTGCACCGCTCTCAGCAATCGCATCACGAACCATCTTTTCCAGTTCCTGGGCTGAGAGCTGTTCAGGTAGATATGTTTTTAGTATTTCTATTTCCCGGTTCAGATCATCAAGCTGCTCCTGCCGGTTAGCTCTTTCATAATCGCTTAGTGATTCCTGTCGTTTTTTTACTTCCCGGGTTAATATCGCTAATTCTTCTTCGGGATCAAGAGGAGCACTTTTAGCAATCGCACCGTTTTGCAGTTCAGCCCGAAGCATCCGAATCACTGTCAATCGAAATCGGTCTTTAGCTTTTGATGCTTCCTTCTGATCTTCAAAAAGCTTATCTGCCAGAGATTTTTCAATCATAAACAGTGCACCCCCAGTTTAGTTAGCTTAGCGACGCCTTTTCCGGGCAGCATCAGCTTTTTTCTTGCGGCGAACACTTGGCTTTTCATAATGTTCACGCCGCCGTGCTTCGGATATAACTCCTGCACGGGAACACTGTTTTTTAAACCTCTTTAAAGCCTTATCCAGGGTCTCGTTCTTGCCAATTTTTATTTCTGCCATAACTCTTCCCCCCTCTCCTTAAAACCATTGCCTAAGGACTTTACTGCATTTAATTTAAACGCCTCTGCCCTTGGCCATAGTTTGCAGCAAAGGTCTGCCTCCCAGGAGGTGGAGGTGAAGATGAAAAACAATCTGCCCTGCATCCGCGCCGCAATTAATAACCACCCGAAAACCCTTTTTCTCCAAATTTAAATTACCGGCAACTTTATTCGCGACGGTATGTAAATGGCCAATTAGCGACTCATCCTCTTTTTCCAAATCGAGCAAGGTAGGAATGTGCTTACGCGGAACTATCAGGATATGGACGGGAGCAGCTGGATTAATATCTTTAAAAGCTACGGCATGATCGTCTTCATAAACTATTTCCGCATCCAATTCCCGATCAATAATCTTGCAAAATATGCAATCAGCAGACATTATTATTCCTCCTGAAAGGTATTATAACACAGCCCATTTGTTATGAGAAGCAAGTTAAACGTCTCTAATGCTGTGCTTGTAAATATAATTCGCTAAATAGTCTCCTATCACCTTTTTAAAATGAAAACTTTTTACACATCCAGCTCGATAAGCTATAATTAAGGTATAGCTGGAAAGGGGAACCTTTTTAATTGGAAATCGATATCCACGAAGCAGTCAAACGTAATGATTTACTTTATATTGACGTCCGCTCCCCGCAGGAATACGCGGAAGCTTCGATACCGGGGGCTATGAACATCCCTTTGTTTGAGGATGATCAACATCATCAGCTTGGTATTATCTATCACAAACTCGGTGAACAAGAAG
>PWEB01000129.1 GCA_003553305.1 Syntrophomonadaceae bacterium | reverse complement strand
TTTATGAAGCGGGTATTGCCCTCCAGGGCACCGAGGTTAAATCCATAAGGGAAGGAAGGGTTAACCTTAAGGATAGCTTTGCTAAAGTTGAAAATGGGGAACTCTTCTTATATAATATGCATATAAGCCCTTATGATCAGGGAAATATATTTAATCACGATCCCCTTCGCACCAGAAAACTACTGATGCATAAAATGGAGATAAAAAGGTTTATAGGGTTAACTAAGGAAAAGGGATATACTTTAATACCCCTAAGGCTTTACATCAGAAATGGGAAAATCAAAGTAGAGCTGGGCCTGGCTAAAGGTAAAAGGCACTATGATAAGAGAAGGGCCCTTAAAGAAAAAACTGTAGATAGGGAGATTGAAAAAGCCCTGAAGGATAGACAGTACCAATAACAAAGGTGTAAATGCTAATAAGGGGGCGCAAGGATTCGACGGGAGTTTTATGGGTAGAAGCTGCGAGTCCGGGACCATGCCCCGGTGATCAACATGGAACCTAAAATAAACGCAGAAGATAATTACGCTTTAGCTGCTGCTTAGGCAGTAGCCGTCCCTCTGGTTTTTGCCTGTGAGACTGGAAGGGGCGACAAGGAACAGGCTACCATCTCCTGTATGCTCAGGTAGGGGAAAAGGGAAACTCACATGAGCTAGTGAGGGTAAAATCCTGTCCTGAGGAAATTGCCCCACGAAAAGCCAAATCAGGACTAGGCTCGTAGAGGCTTCTGCTGGTGAACTTCCGGACGCGGGTTCGATTCCCGCCGCCTCCACCAAATATTTAATCAAATATTTAATGTTCTTGTTCATACCAAGAAACCCCTTGATAACAAGAAACCCCTTGATTTAAGGGGTTTTTGTTCTTTCAGGGGTACGAGTCACTGGGAGGTTTTGTTTTTAACCTTGATTCTAGTAGGTGTTCCCAGGTTGTCTGGCATGATTGCCATAATCACCTGTATTCTGGATTGGGGTGATCAAAACGACAACCGGCAGCCCATTTGCTCCTCTGGTTTCCGTGGGCCGGGATGCCGTCCATGTCTTTAAGCATGCGTGCCAGGTGGAGCAGGTTCCAGGTCATGAAAGTGGTGTTACGGTTAGTGAAATCATTTTCCGGGCCGCCCGAATCCGGATCCAGGTAAGAGGGCCCAGGTCCAATGGGACCTAACCAACCAGCGTCCGCCTGGGGCGGAATTACATACCCCAGGTGCTGTAGGGAATAAAGTATGCTCTTGCTGCAGTTTTTAGCCCCATCTTCGTTTCCGGTGATCAGGCAGCCTCCAACCCGGCCATAGTATACATATTGCCCGTTTTCATTTACTTCGCCCGAATGTCCATACAATCGTTCAATGACCTTCTGACAAACGGATGTTTTTTCACCCAGCCAAATTGCTGAGCCCAGTACTAATATGTCTGATTGAATCACCTTTTTATAGATTAGAGGCCAGTCATCCTTTTCCCACCCGTGCTTAGTCATGTCATCATAAACACCGTAAGCTATATCATAATCAACGGCCCTGATTACCTCTACTGCTACCTTGTTTTTTTCCATGATCGCCTGGGAAATTTTAATTAACCCTTCGGTGTGTGAAACCTCAGGTGTTTTTTTCAAGGTACAGTTAATAAAAAGAGCTTTTAAGTCAGAGAAATCCCACTTACTACTAATGCAAAGTTCCTCCTGCATCTGGTTTAAAACCGGCTTTTTCATCATTAACCTCCCCGTTATTAATTTGGAATTAATAGTTATCTTCAAACCCATGAATGTCTGAAGATCTTAGTAACCTTCTTCAAGAAAATTTAAACTTACCCTCTTTCACCATGGCTAGAAAATCAGACACAGCTGCAGCACCTTCAACCATTAAAGGTGCGAACTCTTTAACGAAGGCAATCTCTTCTTTTGAACTGCTGGGGCGCTGATTCTTATATGCTTCATATGCCCTTTGGCCATTGTAATCAACAAAGGCAATCCTTGCTCCGTAATTATCAGGGGGTAAAAGAAGGGAATCCCCGGTAACCGTGGCTATATGATGGGGGTGAGAAATAAGAGCCTTTCCAAGCTGATTCGAATTATTAACCCCACAAAATTTCAAATTATCTTTAAAGCTATTAAAGTCAATGTAGAAGTAGAATCCCCCTTCTGGCTTCGTCACCTGCAGCCCTTCTATCTCGGTGAATTCTTTGCTCACAGTTAAACCCATAATCCTATGTAGCTCCCTGGTAATAGCAATGTATTCTTCAATTTCGTCATTTTCACTGTAAGCTGCCATGGCAGCCCACTGCACCGGTGTTGTCACATTGGTATAAACAGTTGCAGCAAGTTTTTTAAATCCCATTTTAATCTTTCGGCAATCAGCCTCTGGTAGATAACAAATGCCCAATCTGTAACCTCCCGCTGAACGGTCTTTTGAGAGACCGCTTAAAACAAAGGTACCTTCGGGATAAACAATCCCCATGCTGGTAAAGGCGGAAAAATTAAAAGTGGTAAGGGCATATATTTCATCTGACAATACAATAATGCCGTTTTTTCTGCATATTGCAGCGATTGAAGAAAGTTCATCTTTACTGTAAACCGCTCCTGTCGGATTGTTGGGATTGTTTAAAACCAACAGGTATTGTTTTTTATCATGTTTTTTTAAAAATGAAACCAGATCCTCCGCAGTCAGCTTATATCCATTGTCATGACTGGTTAAAAGTGGATGATATGTTTTGCCTAAAAAACTGGCCTGGGGTGCATAGCCTATCCATGAGGGAACCGGAATAATAATTTCGCCGTCTAAAATACTGAAGAGGAGAAAAAGCAAGCCCTTTGTTCCTGGCCCTATAATAATACGTTCCGGATTAGGGGCCAAACCAAAATGCCTGGCGTTAAAACCGGCGGCTGCTTTTCGCAACTCAAAAATGCCTTCGGCATCCGCATAACCGCTTTTTACTGCAGCCCTTTCCAGGGCTCGGGCCAAGGGTGGCGGGACATGAAAGGGGGATTGCCCGAAGGCAAAACCGAAGTAATCAAAATCACAGCCTATTGAGGAACATTTTTGGTGTTGTTCGGCTACCATTAATCCGATGGCCAGGTTTTCAGGCATTGTTATCCGATCAATATTTTCTTCTAACAGAATATTATCAAGCATAATACCCCCCCTTCAATGAGTAATTATTAAGTAATCATCTATCTTTCGTATAAATATTCTTTTGCGCAGTCTTTGATGTATTGGACTAAAGATGCAAGTCCGTTGGCCCGGCTGGGTGACAGGTTGGAGCTTAGACCTATAGTATCAAGAAAATACAAGTCCATCGAAGAGATATCTTCCGATGGCTGATTATTGACCACTTTTAGCAGGATAGCAATAATTCCTCTGATTATGAGTGCGTCACTGTCTGCCTGAAAGATGACTCTACCATTTTCAAGCCTCGAGGTGATCCACACACTGGACTGGCAACCGCTCATCAGATTTGCTTCGGTTTTATACTCTTCGTCCATCACGGGCAGCTTTTTACCCAGGTCGATCAGTTTTTCGTATTTTTCGAACCATTCTTCCAGGGGAGCAAATTCTTTGATTATCTGAAATTGTATTTCGTCTATTTTCATTTTTCCCTACCTAATCATAATAGCATTTCACGTGCTTTCTTGATACCATCAACCAGCACGTCAATTTCATCGCGGGTATTATACACAGCGAAGCTGGCACGTATGGTGCCCTTGATGCCGAAGTGCCGCATGACAGGTTCAGTACAGTGATTCCCCGTACGTATAGCAATTCCCAGCTTATCGAGTATCATCCCTACATCATAGGGATGGATGCCATTGAGATTGAAGGATATAGTCCCACACCGATTAGGTGAGTTCCCATAAATGGTGAGGTCATCCATTCCATTTAACTGCTTGACAGTATAGTCCAGCAGTTCTTTTTCGTGGGTAAAAACGTTTTTCATTCCAATGCCCCGAAGATACTCTATTGCAGCTGCCAGGCTTATCGCGCCCACGTAGTTAACAGTTCCCGCTTCGAATTTTTGAGGGAGGCCGGCGAATTTGGTTTCGTCAAAACTGACAGAAGTAATCATGCCTCCCCCAGTCTGGTAGGGTGGCATGGCTTCCAACCACTTTTCCTTACCGTACAGAATTCCTACGCCTGTTTCCGCGTACATTTTATGACCGGAAAAAGCGAGAAAATCACAATCAAGGTCTTGTACATCTACGGGAAGGTGCTGTATCGACTGAGCCCCATCTATCAATACAGGAATATTATGCTGATGTGCCATTCGAATAATATCTTTAACAGGATTAACTACTCCAAGAGCGTTGGAGACATGGTTTATAGCAATGAGCTTGGTTTTAATATTGATTAAGTCATGGAGCTTATCAATAAGCAGTAACCCGTTATCGTCGAAAGGGATGATTTTCAGATGTGCTCCTCTCCGTTCGCATAAGACCTGCCAGGGGACTATGTTAGAATGATGTTCCATTTCAGTTATAATAATTTCGTCGCCTTCACGTACATAGGTATTGCCAAAGGAATCTGCCAGCAGGTTAATGGATTCGGTAGTGCTTCGGGTAAAGATAACTTCGGTAAGGGATCGGGCATTAATGAAATCCTTTACGGTTTTGCGGGCGTTTTCGTAAGCAGCGCTTGCTTGTTCGCTCAAGTAGTGTACGCCGCGGTGGATATTACTGTTGATGGTTTTGTAAAACTCAGTGGTTTTGTTCAGGACCACCAGAGGTTTTTGAGTCGTAGCTGCATTATCAAGATATATCAAGGGCCTGCCATAAACCTTTTCATTAATAATAGGGAAATCGGAGCGTATCTTATTAATATCAAACATGATAAGGAAGCTCCTGGTTATTTTTAGAGAACAGTACCAGTGAAAACCAGTTATGTTCATCGGTGAATATTTCTTGGATCTCAAAGCCTGCTGTTTTTGCCAGTTCCTTAATGTGTTCATTTGTAAATTTATGTGAGTTCTCGGTGTGGATAGTTTCTCCCTTTTTAATAGTAATTTTCTTTGAGCAGTAGGGGGAAAAAGTATCGATGTCTTTCTTTGCCCGTAAGTGCATTTCGATGCGGGCTTTTTCTTCATTAAAAAATGCCAGGTGTTCAAAAGAACGGGGGTCAAAATCAGTTCCGATCAGTTTGTTTACAACATTAAGGATATTCCGGTTAAATTCGGAAGTGATATTGAGGCTATCGTTGTAAGCCTTAAATAAAATCTCCCTGGATTTAACCATATCCATACCCAGCAAAAATAAATCATTGGGCCGCATTATTCCGGCTACGTTCTTACAGAATCGAAGGGCTTGTTCACGAGTCAGGTTTCCTATAGTACTTCCAAACAAACAAAAAATGCGCCTGCCGGCTCCAGGGATTAACCCCACTTGTTTAACAAAATCGGCTAGAACTATGTGTATCCGAAGTCCGCAGAAGTTATTAAGTAGAATATTGGCAGATTCAAGGATAGCACTGTGGCTGACATCAACCGGAGTGTAGCAGACAGTATTCAGGTTTTCTGTTGAAATAGATTCAAGTAATATAGAAATTTTGGAACAATCTCCGCATCCATACTCAACTATATTCACATTTTGTAACCAGTCATTCAGGTAGGTTGCAGCATTGCGAATCAGAGATTTCTCGATACGTGGTATGTAGTATTCCGGCAAACGGGTAATTTCTTCGAATAACCTGGAGCCTTTTTCGTCATAGAGAAAAATACTAGAGATATATTTGTTTTTACAGGTAAGACCTGCCAATATTTTTTTGATAACTTCTTTCTTGCCAATCTCTGGCAGCAGATTATCAATTTTAATGTTCGGGTGAAGGCATGTCTCCATTTTCTCAAAATGCATAACCAATAATTCCTCCAACTAAATATTATTCCACATCGATTTCATAAGGGTTTGCCTCATCGTTGCTCCATTCGAACCAGCCACCGTCATAGACAGCAATGTCCGGCCAACCCATCAGCCAGGCATTCAGGAAGGCTTCACTTCCTCGCCATCCTGTTCCGCAATAAAAGGCATTCCGCTTATCCGGGGTGATTCCTGCTTCCAGCCAAAGTTTTTCAATCTCATGATATTCCCGGGTTGTGTAATCCAGGTTTCGGAAATTTTCCATATGATATGCATCAGTCCCGGAGTTACTGAATACCGCTCCCGGGATTCGTCCTCTTTTTTCTATGTAGTTATAGCCGCTGACCTTGCCGATATACTCAGGCCAGCTGCGAACACAAACCAGGTTTTGATCGGTTGTTTTTAGTATTTTTTTGGCTTCGGGGGTATCCACCATGATTTCCGGGTGAGCGGGTATTTCTATGCCAAAATCATCTACAGGTTTTACCTCTGTTTCTTCACTGGTAATTTTATATTTGGCGTCATGCCAGGACTGCAGGCCTCCGTTAAGTATCCGTACGTCTTTCACGCCTGCGTATAGCATGATGACTGCACAGCGGATGGCCCCCAAATGTCCTGCATTACTCCCGGGGTAAGGGCTGTTGTTATCTGGGAAGGAATAACGACCGTATAAAATGACAGTGGTATCGCAGGTAATTCCTAGTTTTTCCAGCGTTGACTTTAATTCCTCAGGAGATCTTCGGTTCCATGTCTCTGTAGATTCCAAAGTATTGGTATCCAAAGGAATGGCTCCCGGAATATGGCCTTTTTTGTAATCTTCTTTGTTGCGGTAATGGGCATGGCAGATAGAGAATTTGTCGTTGTCATATTCAGGAGCTTTCCCCGTAATAATTAGTTCATTTAGCCAATCTGCGGATACTAGATGCCGGTATCTTGGCAGATACTCCATGGGTAGCTCAGGATTAACACTCCAGCTATCTAGGAAACCATTATATAACTTAACTTTATGATATCCTGCTCTGATGAACTGTCTGGCGACTTTTTCGGAATCCCTTTGGTCATAACTATATATTACTAAGGTATGGTCAGGAAAAATATCTTTAGAGCGGACTATTTCCAGCCAGTCGATATAGTTTAGCCATTTGATGGGAAGGCTTTTAGCACCCCGGATATGCCCGCCCCGGTACTCTCCTTTTAGTTTCCAACCGTTGTATGCTTCTACGGAGCGAACATCTATAATTTTTATTTGGTTGTTATTTAGATTTTTCATTAATTGTTCTGTCGAAATATATTCCAGCTTGTCCATTGATATCTCCTTATTTGATAAGTGTTTTTATAATTATTATTATGTTATATAAATTA
>PWEB01000048.1 GCA_003553305.1 Syntrophomonadaceae bacterium | reverse complement strand
TGATTGATCCGACCATAGAAATAAGAAAGATCAGGATTGAGGTGACACCGGCCATCCTGAAATACTGATTGTCCAACAGGGCTTTCTCCCCCTGTATTGAAGAGTATTTTTGATCATATTCAGCAAGAGCAGGTCCAATGTTTGCAGCACTGAGTTTTTTGGTTTGCTCAATAGATTTATATTCATGCTTTTTCTTTTTAAGCCGATCAGTTGCTTGTTGTAAATCAAATTTCTGTTTAACAATGTTATTTTTCAAACGTTTCTGCTCATCTTCAAAAAGCTCTAAATTTGTTGCTGCACGCTGCCAGGTTTCATATTCCTGTTGGTTAAACTGTTTGAGAGTATTTATATCTCTGGAGGCATTTTGCAGTTTTTCCAGGGCCGCTTTTAGTTTCTCATAGCGTTCTCTATTATAAGCTAAGCTGTACTGGTGCAGCAAATCACTTACGTGTTTCTTCTGAGCATTAAGGCGGGCTAACTCTTCTTCAAAACGTCCAAATTCTTCTGCTTCGAGCTCAGCCATCAAAGCCTCGATTCTTTCGAGCAGGCTTTGTGCTTTATTGTATTTGTCCTTTAGTTTATAAGGGGTTGTGTTTAAGAAATCCCCACCGGCAGTAATACAGCCCAGTCCGTGGAGTTCCTTTTTGATTTTATCAATTTCTTCGCTGCGCATCCCCGTCAGGCGGTCGGTAACAGTGCGGTAAAAATCACTTTCTCCGGTTATAGTCAGATCGCTGTCTCGGATTAAAAATATATTCTTGAATTCTAAGGCGCTGATCTCCAGAAGATCTTTAATTGAACCGCTTTCAGGTAATTTAAGCTCTTTTTGCTCAACCTGTTTGTTTGAAGCATCTTTAACAGATGCCTCTTCGATAACCAGATGGCCATCCGGGTTTTCTGCAACTCTTTTAACACCTTCTAGCTTACACAATTCTTTGGCACTAAAGAGCATCTTAAGTATGGCGTCGATGGTGAGAGTTTTCCCTTCCTCGTTATGATCATAGAAAAGGTTAAACTTACCAAGTTCCTTTTTTCCGCTGTCGGGTAATGGCCCGTAACGCCTGATCACAAACTCTTTTAAGAGCATTACTTCACCACCCTGAAAGCATGCACTACCATCTCTTTAACTTGTTTTTTATGTTCTGCAAGGTAATCTGCACTCTCCAACCTGCTGCTGAACTGCTTATATAGATCATCTTCAAGGACGTGCTGCACATCAAAAGCATCAAATACCGGATCAACAGTACAATACCGGTTCGTTTTATTGATTATTTCTGCAACCAGTTCATTTTCGCGCTTACCGAGGCTTGAACCATTAAAAAGCCCTTCTACTCTTAAAATCACTTCAGCTTTTGGGTGCAAGGCAGCAAGCTTTTCATCTAGTTCAGCTATTGGATCTGTAGATGTAAAGGGATCGAGGGTAATGACTAATTTTTCATAATGAAATGTGTCGAGAACTACTTCTTTCGGAACCTCTCCAACTTTTACCAGGTTAGCCATCCGCTGCCCGGACTCCCGCCTGGTCACAGCCACCGGGGAACCGGGATAAGTAAATAAGCCTCCACCGGGAATCTTCCAGGTGGCATAGCGGGAATGGAAATGTCCGGCCATAACATACTGCACCGGCAAAAGCTCAAAATATGAAAGCCAGGCCGGCATATAGCGTCGGTCCCCTTCATTTCCCATATCCTGGCGCGAAAAGAAAGCATCAAGCAATTCTCCATGAAAGAGCAGTATGTTATAACGGTCTTTGTGCATCCTTGTAGACATCTGACGCAAGCGGCTGATCAGGCGATCTCCGCTTAACTGCTCGTAGGGCAGGCCCCAGAAGTGCACATCTCCGTGACAAAATGGTTCTTCCCAGTTATTGACAACTGTCACGTTCTCTCCATAATAGAGCCCACTTCGATATGCTTTGTGATCATGATTTCCGGGAAGGATAATAGTCTGGAATTGATCACTACTGATCATTGTACGCAACTTATTGCGTAGAGTCTCAGCTGCGACATCCTGATCAAAAAGATCACCTGCTATAACCAGGACAGCAACCTTTTCCTGCCGGGCTAAATCTACTATTTCCTGAAGGGCATGCCAACGCCCTAAAGTTTCTTCAGTTAAATGCAAGTCAGCTGTATGCAAAATTTTCACCGGTCAGCCTCCTTTATATCCATGACTGGAGAAAATAGCAATCTAGCTGACTCCGCTGCTAAACACCCAATTACTTTTTAAATTTTGCAAAGATCCGGTCACCATAATACGAGAGCAGGATCAAAGCCACTCCTAAAGTGCTCATCCCGGCAATAACCTGTTGGAATCGGAGCATCGCCGTTTCTAAATATAGTTCCTGATAATCTCCGACATCGGCCAGGATGTTCTCTATGGAGAACATAAATATAATGCTAACAAATACGGTCAAAATCAAAGTGAGCACTCCAGGGGCCATAAATACTTTAAATCTATGATCAATAAAATATAAAAAGATCAGTAAAAATCCGAGACCTGCTAAGCTAAGCCAAAACACATTGTGAATAACCATTGGTTGTAATGTAGCAGTGATTAGCTGAACATCGGAATACGGAGGAGTCGCTTCAGTAACGATGACCCGCACAGTATCCTCAGCTTTTATACCAAAAAGAGAATATGTCAAAAAAGTAAGTAATATGGTGATTGAGAAAACAAACCCAATCATTACTTTCAACCCTATTCGAAGACTTTGTCTCATATTATTCCTCCTTGTCTGCAAAATACTTTTCTGCAGTTTCATATTTGATGAATACTGCTCTTTTTTCTGATTTTCAACTATATGTTCTTTGAATTTGCAATTGAGCTTTTACACTTGCAGTTTAACTTGTTTTGTTGTTAAGTAAAATATATTCTCCTTATTGGTTTAAAAATCCTGCACCTGTTTTTATTTTTTTATTTCATTATTAACATTACCGCAATCAGCACTTGCACCATCCGGCCAGGTAAGTGCCCGGCGTAAGCATAGTCTGGGCCCGATCAGGACCGACGGAGACCAGTTCAATCGGAACTCCCGACGCTTCCTCGATTGCTTGGAGATATTGCTTCGCAGCATATGGCAGATCGGCTCTATAGCGGACCCACGAGATATCTTCATCCCAACCTGGGAAGACTTCGTAAATTGGTTTGCACTCCTGCAGTTCATCCATGCTCGAAGGAAATTCGCTGATCCTTTGACCACAGCATTCGTAACTTACCGCCATTTTTATGGTTTCCATTCCACTCAAAACATCGAGCTTGGTAATAGCCAGTCCGGTCAATCCGTTAATTCGTGCCGCATAGCGGGCAATAACTGCATCAAACCATCCACAACGCCTGGGCCGTCCGGTAGTTGTGCCATATTCACTGCCTTGCTCCCTGAGCAAATTACCGGCTTCTCCCTCTTCTTCAGTGGGGAAAGGACCTCCTCCCACCCTGGTCGTATAGGCTTTTAAAACTCCTAAGATCTGTCCTGCACTGCGAGGACCCAAACCGGTACCAGATCCGGCTGCTGCAGCGACAGTTGAAGAAGAAGTTACGAAAGGATAAGTGCCGTGATCAATATCAAGCAAAGCGCCCTGTGCTCCTTCAAACAAAACCTTTTTTCCTTCGGCCATTTTTTCAGCCAGAAGAACCGATGTATCAGTTATTAAAGGAGCCAGGCGTTCAATGGCCGGACGATAAAGCTCCATTAACTCTTCTAGATCATATCCGGAATGATCATAAGCATTATGTAATAAATGATTTTGTAAAGGCAGGAGCTGAGAGAGTCGGCTGTAAAATATATCAGGGCTGGTCATATCAAACGCCCTCAAACCCCGCCGCAATGCCTTATCAGCGTAAGCCGGGCCGATACCCCGCCCGGTAGTGCCGATCTTATTTTCACCCAACAAGGTTTCATTTGCCACATCAAAAACCTTATGGTACGGCATAATCAGGTGCGCTTTACTGCTAATCCGCAGGTTGGCGGTACTAATGCCCCGTTTCTCCAACTCTTCGAGTTCATCCACCAGGACCAACGGGTTTATAACCATCCCATTACCGAGCAAGCTTATAGTGCCGGGATTAATTATACCTGAGGGTATATGATGCAGTTTAAAAATATTAGCACCGTAAACTACCGTGTGCCCTGCATTGTCACCACCCTGGAATCGGACTACAATGTCCGCCTGAGCTGCCAGGTGATCTATCACTTTCCCCTTACCTTCGTCTCCCCATTGTGCTCCGACAACAACCAGGCTGTTAGTTTTATTCATTTTCATTCCCCCGGGTTCATGCAATAATCAAACCACTACCTTTACCTTAACTATAATCTAAATAACCTTTAAGGTAAATACTTAGACATTTTCTAAACGGAAAATCATTACTGCAGCTTTTCATCAAATAGCCGGTTAAGCTCTGCCGGATCTGCTCTTCCTCCGGTTAAAGCCATCACTTTACCAACCAGGAAGCCAAGTGCTTTCTTTTTTCCCTGGCGATAACTATCCGCTGCTTCAGGATTTTCTGAAATGACCTGCTCAACCAGCGGAAGCAGATTTTCCTGTCCTGAAATACGTCCCAGGCCCCGATCAAAAACCAGTTTTTGCGGGCTGACACCTTTTTGAACCGCTTTTGAAAGAAGTTCCTTAGCTACCGGACGATTGATTTTGCCATCATCCAACATTAATAGCAGCTCCACTAACAACTTTGAATCAAACTCTTCTGTTTTCCTGCCATGTTCGCGAAGCTGATAGAGCAGATCTCCCTGCACCCAGTTAACCAGGTTCCGGTGATCACTGTAATGCCGGGCTGCTTTTTCGAAAATATCACCTAATCCCCGGTTTACGGTAAGTAAAAATGCTTCATTAGGATCAAGTTGATATTGTTCTTTAAAACGTGAGCGCCGCTGTTGAGGTAATTCAGGCAGGGAGTCGACCAGATTTTCTATAAAAGAGGCTTCCAGGCTGAGCGGCAGCAAGTCCGGCTCGGGGAAATAGCGATAATCAGAAGAACCCTCTTTGCCCCGCATGGGAATGGTTCGCTTTTGCCCTTCATCCCAGTGGCAGGTCTCCTGGGTAACGATTCCTCCAGCAGACAGGACAGCTTCCTGTCTTTTAACTTCATAGTCAAGGGCCATTTCAACTGCCCGGAAAGAGTTCATGTTTTTCACTTCAGCTTTAGTGCCAAGTTGAGCGGAACCGGCAGGACGTAGCGATATATTAGCATCACAGCGCAGCGATCCTTCCTCCATCTTACAATCAGAAGCACCAGAATAAAACAAAACAGTGCGTAACTCTTCTAAAAAAATACGGGCTTCCCGGCCGGAATGGATTTCCGGAGCGGTAACTATCTCTAAGAGGGGAATACCGGCCCGGTTATAATCAACTAATGAATAATCTGCATCGCGTATTGAATCACCGGCATGCATCAGTTTGCCGGCTTCTTCTTCAAGGTGAATTCTTTCCAGGCTGATAGTGCGCATATTCTCATCTACTTCAATTTCAAGGTAACCGGCTTTAGCCAAAGGTCGGTCATACTGCGATACCTGATATGCTTTAGGCAAATCAGGATAGAAGTAGTTTTTTCGATCAAAACGGCTCTGCTTCTGAATATTGCTGTTCAGGGCCAGGGCCGCTGTAACGGACAGTTCGACAGCCCGCCGGTTAAAGACAGGTAGACTGCCGGGCAAGCCCAGGCAAACCGGGCAGCAATTGGTATTGGGTTCCCGGCCAAATGCCGTGCTGCAGCTACAAAATAATTTAGACTGGGTGAGAAGCTCAAGATGAATTTCGAGACCGATAATTACTTCATGTTTCATGCTTATGACGCTCCTCCTTCAAAAAACTTCAAATCAGGACGCTTTTGCTGTCCTTCATAATTTAGCTCCAAAAAACGGGCCACTTTTAACAAAAGCCTTTCCTGCAGCGGAGAAGCTGTTAACTGTAGACCCATAGGCAGACCACCAGAATGAAACCCACTGGGCACAGCAAGCGATGGCACCCCGGCCAGGGAATCAGTAATGTTACATACATCAGAAAGATACATCTGCACAGGATCATCAGTTTTTTCACCAATTTTAAAAGCAGGAGTCGGAGAGGAAGGGCCCATCAGCAAATCGAAGTTTTTAAAAACAGCTTCATAGTCACGTCGGATCATCGTCCTCACTTTCATGGCCTGCAGATAATAAGCATCGTAATAACCGGCACTAAGTGCATATGTGCCGATCATGATTCGTCTTTTAACTTCAGGACCAAACCCTTCGCCTCTGGTCCGGCTAAACATTTCCTCTATATTTTCTCCTCCGGCACAATAACCATATCGCACACCATCATAACGACCCAGGTTTGAACTCGCTTCAGAGGGAGCAATCAGGTAATAAGCTTCCAACCCGTAATTAGTCATCGGCAGTGATACCTCTTCAACCATAGCGCCATTATTCTCAAGCACTGCTGCTATCTTATGCACCGCACCGGTTACCTCCGGGTCGAACCCTTCAGTTACATCCTGCCTGATCACTCCAATCCGCAGGTTTTTGACATCTGGATCAAGAGAAGCTTTAAAATTAGGATCTTTGCCCGGAAGTGATGTCGAATCAAGAGGATCGTAGCCGGAGATTAAATCCATCAATAGAGCACTGTCAAGTGCGCCGTGAGTAAGCGGGCCAATTTGATCAAGCGATGAAGCAAAGGCAATCAGGCCGTAACGGGATACCCGGCCATAAGTAGGCCGCAGGCCGGTCACACCGCAAAGGGAAGCGGGTTGACGAATTGAGCCTCCTGTATCAGAACCAAGGGCCAGCGGAGCCATTCCAGAAGATACAGCTGCAGCTGAGCCGCCGCTTGAACCACCAGGCACTCTGCTAAAATCCCAAGGATTACGAGTAGGGAAAAATGCAGAGTTTTCAGTGGAAGAACCCATCGCAAACTCATCAAGATTAGTTTTACCCAGGATAGGCAGGCCGGCTTTTCGTAAAGCCCCTACTACAGTCGCATCATAGGGAGGAACATAGTTTTCAAGCATGCGCGAAGCGCAGGTAGTGTGCAGTCCTTCTGTACAAATATTATCTTTGACTGCAATCGGGACGCCGGCCAAAGGCTGCAGTTCTTCTCCGTTCATTCTCCTGTTGTCGATTTCAGTGGCAGTATCAAGGGCCATAACGGGGGTGTGGGTGATAAAGGCTTTCAAATGAGGATCAAGTCGTTCAATGCGATCCATAAAACTTTGCACT
>PWEB01000178.1 GCA_003553305.1 Syntrophomonadaceae bacterium | reverse complement strand
ATTCATTCCCCGGGCGCAGCCCTGGCTGCCTGGCCACCTTATCCGGTGCCGGGCAATGCCGTTTGGAGGGCCGCGCTTGCTCGTTTGTAATAACTGGTATACGGGCAAAGTAACAGTTATCCCTGAATAGGTTTACGCGCTGGCAAAATTCTGGATTGCCTTCTTTGCTTTTTTATTTTATTACCAGCCCCAGGTCCCGGGGTCGCCTTTGAAGGGCCCCTTCAGGTTCGATGTGATCCAGCTTCCGTAAAAATCACCTTAGTTAAGCGCTTCACTTCATCTATATTACAGCAGGTAAATGCTAACTCTTAGTACAGCTAAAAGAAATATATAAGCGCTTTTTGAAAGTGCGTTCTGCAAGAAATCAAAATGCAACTGGGGGCAAGTACTATGGCACCTTCATAGAAAACGCCCGGGTTAACTCTGCCTTCCGTTTTTTAAAAGATACCCGCCCTTTGGCCGCAGGATATGGCCGGGCGGCGGCTCCAAAAACCGATTGCAGTCCCCCTGCCGACAGGGAATCACTTGCTCAAATTGACAATATGCTAAAAGAAATTGCTTTCGATTACGGCGCTGATCTATTTGGAAAAGCTGTCCCGGGCATGGAATGCTTTTACGGGGTGCGGGGCCGGGGTGACAGTTTCGGCAAGCCGGTAGAAAACCCCTTGCGCAAAACCCTGGTTTATGTGGTGGAGATGAACCGGGAGCAAATTGAAAAAGCCCCTTGCGTGGAAGAGCTAATCGAGGCATCAAGGGGCTACATCCGGGTGATGTTGATTGGTATGGCCTTGAGCTACTTCCTGCGCGAACTTGGCTTTCAAGCCCGCACGCATATGGATGGGGAAAGCGAGCTGATCCTGCCTGCTGTGCGGTCTATGTGCCGAAAACTGTCCCGGAAAAGCAATTCCCCATACTGATGAATTGACTGAATCGGCCGAAACTGGCAAACCGCACTGGCATATCGACCCCGAAGCTTGCTATTCAATCTGGCATGAATACGGTACCAGCTGTGGGATTTGCGTCGCCGTGTGTCCCTATAACAGCAATATGAATAAAAGGTAGCTTAGCATTATTTATGTTAAGGATTTTTACTATCTTGCTTTGCTCAAGTAATTTTAATTCGTTCATTTTCAACACCGGCATATTGTTTGTTTAGCCCCTCTAATTTGTACTGGTAAGCTTTCCATTCAATATAGGTATCCGTCAATGGTGAATTGCTGGGTTTGCCTTTAAGGCACTTTACATGAATAGCTGAAAGATGATTGTTAAGAATATCAAAATATTGAGGTTCGGTTTTAGATCCTTCAACTGCAATTACGAATAATTTCCGGTAGTTTCTTTGGCCGGTAGACCTTTTAAAAGGTCTTCTTCTTTTTGGCATTAGTTATCATCACCTCCGTCTCTGGCAAGACAAGCCCCCTCCAATTTACCATTTCATCTATTACATAAACTTTGGTGGAATCAGCAGCGAGCAAATCTAAAAGTGCCGGTAGCAGGTCGATGACCCTTTGAGTACCATCTGATTCCTGGCTGATTTCCAGTGTTACTTCAGATTAGCCCATTTGTCAGAACATGAAAGCTCTATTATTGTTGCCCTTCTCTGCCGCAACCTACCATGACGGCCAGCATTTTGGTGACAACGCTTCTCTAGCCAGCAAGGAAGAACCCCGCCCTGCTCATACAGTTGACTGACATCTGGAGCGGGTAAAATTTACAATCATTTAAAATTTATTTCTTCCACGGACACACATGTGTCCCTCCACTTTGTTAACCTATAAAATACTCTCTCCGGATGCAGGTAGCAAACCTTACCAGTAAAGGGCCGGTTTAAAGTTTTTATAAATTTAGATAGGAGGATGTATGTATGAAAACTGCAGGTGGAATTGTTGCTTTAATTGGTGGTCTTTTCGGGGTGGTGATGGCGTTTGTGACTTTAGGTGTCGGCGGCCTGGGTGGCGCCTTCGGCGGAGAAGGTGCACAGACCGTAATCGGCCTTGGCTGGGCCGGGGTGTTTTTAACCTTTGGAATCATTGCTTTTGCTGTGGCCAGCATGTTTGCTAAGTCCATAATTCCGGCAGTAGCAGTGATTGTATTGGCCCTGATCACAACAATTGCAGGCGGAACCCTGGTCGCTATTTTTATGGTCCTGGCCCTGGTTGGCGGGATCATGGCCTTGATCGGAGTGCGCAGGGAAACTAATTTGAATGGGGGATCGGTAAAATGAAAAACATCATTTTTTAATCTGTGACGTTGTTATTGGTATTAAGTGTGTTTGTGCTGGGCTGCGGTGATGCGGATGAAACTGAAGCGGTTGAAGAGGAACCTGCTGAGGAAGAGCCGGTAGAGGAGGAAGCGGTGGGAGTGGAAGATGAACCGGAAGAAGAAATTGATGAAGAGACTGAGACTGATGAAAATTCTCGGACCAATCCAGCAGGTTTAAATGAACCTTTTACGGTTTATAAAGACTGCATTTTTGTGGGCAAGGCCACTTTTGAGCTGGAATTGCTCGAACTGGTTGCTGGTGAAGAGGCTTGGAATATGGTTAGGGAAGCTAATCAGTTTAATGAAGAACCTGGGGAAGGAAAGGAATATATTCTGGCCAAGTTCAGGATTAAAATCATTGAGACGGAAGAAGATGAACCATACGATATCAACCATGCCCAGTTTGATGCTGTTAGTGCAGAAGGAGTTACCTATGATGATTTTATCTCGATTTCAGGTTTGGAACCTTCCCTCAGAAATGATCTTTATGAAGGAGCAGAACACACCGGTTACACCTATTTTCTGATTGATGAAAATGATACTCCCGTTGCCGCTTATGACCGGGGACGGGAATCTGAGATATGGTTTGACTTGCGGGATGAATAGTCCCTAGTTTAAGCCCACCGACTCTTATTCCGGGTTGGTGGGCTTAATACTGATTTAATACAGAGAATTATAATATATGTGACGAATCAACTCTCAAACACCGGAGATTCTTGTAAAAAATTGTTCTTTATCAATTTTAACGGGGTATAATTTCATGAAATTCAAGTGAATATAAAACTTGCCTTTTTAGCCCATTACTAAGTTGAACATTTGACTATTTAAGCTATAAAATAATACCAGCAATAATTAAGAACAATTGTAATAAATAATTGAGGGGGTAATTCAACAATGGTCCCGGTAAATAACAACAATAAATTAAGTAATCTTGAAAACTGACTTTGGCAGGCGGCATGCACCATCAGGGGAGAAATTGATGCTCCTAAGTTTAAAGATTACATCTTACCCCTTATATTTTGCCCCTGCACATCTACGGGCAGGAGATCAATTACGGGACTTATGCCATGGCCAAGATGAACGTCTTCCTGCACGAAATGGAAGCAGAAATCACCCTGGGCGATACCATGATCAAACCTGGCTTTACCGATAACGGCAAGCTCAGCCGGTTTGACAAAGTTACTGCCAATCCCATGTGGAACCAGAAGTATTCCCCTTCCGTGTTCGAAAACGATCCCATTGAGCGTTTTAAGTATGGTGTGCCGCCCGGCAGCAGCTCCGACTGGGGCTGGATCCAGCACATGTATTCTTCTTTAAATGATACGGGAAAGCTGGCCCTGGTTTTAGATACCGGTTCGGTAAGCCGGGGCAGCGGCAATGGACCGTGCAACGCTGTGTATCAATTTATCTTACCTGATTGCCATCGGTGAGCGGGCGGAAAAGGATTTGGATAAAGAGGCTTTTGCCATGTACTGGTTGCTTAGAGGAGAAGGGGTAAAAGAGCCTGAAGATACCGCCAAGCAAATGGAAAAGGTTTTCACTGATTACCCTCACTGGAAAAACAGCGAAGCCCAGGCCAGGGAAGTAAGAAAAGAGCTGTATAAAATATTGATATCCAAGGGCGTTAAAGACAAGACTCCTTTTGCTAAAAGAATCATGCAGTATATGGGGAGGGAAGTCAGTTGAAATCACTTGGAAATGAGGCAAGTAAAATAACCTTGGAAGAAGAAATCCCCGCTGTTGTATTTAAAGCTGAAGTGGCTACCTGGGCTGAGCGAATCGGGGTGAAGTATAAAGAGATCCACCTACGCGGGATGAAAAATAAATGGGGGAGTTGTTCAACTTCAGGCCGTTTGACTTTTAATTCCGAGCTGCTTTTCAAAACGGCTTTTTGCCGCGCTGAAATAATAGTCCCCGAGTTATTGCATTTAAAAATGCTCCACCACGGGCGGGTATTTGAATCACTGGCTAAAAGTTTTTTTTCGAAGTATAGATAAACCAGGTTGGATTATAAGAGTTCTTTTTTATGGCCTGTTATGAAATTAAAGGGATTTTACAAAGTGGGTTCGCATGTCAAGTATGTGGAGGTGTTTTCTATTGTCAATACCGGACTACCAATCAATTATGTTACCTTTGCTCAAGTTAGCCGTAGATCAACAAGAACATAAGATAAGTGAAGTTACGGATACACTGGCTGATCAATTTGGACTAACTGATGAAGAGCGTAAAGTGCTTATACCCAGCGGCAGGCAGTCGTTGTTTTATAACTGCGTCGGCTGGGCTAGAACTTATTTGGTTAAGGTCGGCTTGCTAGATAAAACAAGAAGAGGTTATATAAAAATAACTGAACGTGGCCTTGAGCTTCTTAAAGAGAACCCTAAAGATGTCAATGCAAAGTTTTTAAAACGCTATCCTGAGTTCATAGAATTTCAAACTACAGGCAGTGTAGATAAACCGCCACAGGTGTCGACAGAACAAACACCGGAAGAGCTTATTGAAGAAGGCTACCAGAATATAAGAAATAACCTGGCTTCAGAACTTTTAGCAGAGGTAAAAAGTAGCACGCCTCATTTTTTTGAAAGACTTGTTGTTGAGCTGCTTGTAAAGATGGGGTATGGCGGCTCCAGGAAGGATGCCGGCGAAGCCATTGGTAAAAGCGGAGATGAAGGTATAGACGGCATCATAAAAGAAGACCGGTTAGGTTTAGATGCAATATATATTTAGGCGAAAAGGTGGGAAAACAATGTAGCGCCGGCAGAAATCCAGAAATTTGTTGGTGCATTGCATGGTAAAAAGGCAGATAAGGGAGTATTTATTACTACTTCTTCTTTTTCAAAGAACGCACGAGCATATGCAGCAGATGTCGGGACAAATGTTATCCTGATTTGCGGTAAACATCTTGCACAATTGATGATTGATCACGATGTGGGTGTGTCTGAAGTTTCAAGCTATACAATTAAAAAGATTGATACTGATTATTTTATCGATGAATAGAGCATTGCATAGAGGCCGCATCTTTGTATTATCTAGATTAAATTAATGCAACAATAATTAACCCAATAGGTTAAAAATATTTGACATATATCGAGGTTTGTTTTACAATGGAGCTAAGATTTAAGACAAAAAAGCTAAAAAAACAATGCGAAGAACCTACTGAAGTACAGAAAAAATATGGTTCCAAAATAGGAAATAAACTAACACAACGTGTATCAGAATTATCTGCTGCTAATACCCTAGATGATATTGCTAAAATTCCGGCAGCAAGGCTCCACAAGCTTGAGGGATCAAGAAAAAATGAGTATGTAATAGATTTAGTTCACCCTTTCAGGCTTGTAATAACACCTGTCCTGGAAGGAAATGCTGATGTTGATAGTTTATCTAGTGTAAGAATTGTAAGGATAGAGGAGGTGACCGACTATCATGGTAAACAAAAGCGAAAATAGTTTTGCACCTGCTGTTGCTATACCACCAGGAGAAACCATCAGAGAAAATATGATTTATTTGGGCATGAACCAGGAAGAGCTGGCGGCGAGGCTTGGTATTACAACAAAACACTTGTCAAATATTCTAAATGGACTTGCTCCGATTACTCATGATACAGCCCTAAAGCTGGAATCTGTGGTTGGTCCCAGCGCTGAGTTCTGGATGGAACTGGAGTCAAATTATCAACTTAATAAGATCAGGTTGGATAAAGAGGATGATTTGGATGGTGCTCTATCTGTACTCAAGATGATACCCTATAAAGAGATGAGCCAATTTGGCTGGGTTGAGCAGACCGATGATAAACTAAAAATGGTTGAGGCTTTAAAGAATTTCTTTGGTGTAGGCCATTTGAAGCTGATTCAGAATACTTATCAAGTTTCCTATAGAAAGCATAAACAGATCAATGCAATCTCAGATTACGCACTGTTAGCCTGGTTAAGAAAAGTTGAATTGGAAGGGCGCAATATTGAAACGAAAAAGTACAGTAAAAGAAAGCTCAGAGCAGCAATTCCATCCCTCAGGTCATTAACGTTGGAACCTTCTGCTGATCTATATAAGAAAATGCAGGTTCTGTGTGCTGAGTGTGGGGTAGCTGTTGTGTTAGTTGAGTACCTTTCGAAAACCTATGTCTGCGGAGCGAATATTTGGCGTAGCGATAAACCGGTCATCGCTGTTAGCGATCGAGGTAAAAGGTCAGATATATTCTGGTTTTCTTTTTTTCACGAGATTGCTCATTTACTGAATACAAGAAAGAAAGAAGCGCATATCTGTTTTGAAGGTCAGGAAGAAGAAATAGATAGAATTGCTAGTAGTATCCTGATACCTGATAAATATTATGAGAAGTTCTTAACAGAATACAACTATGAGAGTAAAAAAGACATTGTTGATTATGCAGGTAAAATTGGTGTTGCCCCCTGCATCTTGATTGGCAGATTATTACACGACGGGGATATCGATTACAAACAATGTAGAGAATTAATACCGCCCTTTGATATCAGCGCAATTAAATCTGCTTGAGGGAATTAAAAGAAAGTGTGATTTACGATATCACTTATTGCTTGGCTTAACGCCAACTATGAATAAGGTTGAGAATTTGGGGGATGGGAAATTGTCTTAAGTGGAATATGATGAGTCAAACCCCGCTCCTAAGATCTCTAAGCTGTTATAAGTAATATGTAAATAAGTTCCATGTTTTCCTTATCTCTGAAATAGCCAAGCAGGATCAGCTTGATAAACCTTTCTGCCTGGGTCATGTTGAAGTAGGATGACTCCATCGGGTTTTCAACACCCTAAAACACAAAAATTCAGTAGTTAAATTATGTAAAATATTCATTCCGTTCTTTGACATCGAGATAGATATCAGGCGAGAACCCTGCTAATTCAATCACCCTGGGCACTTTGAAGCGGTTGCCGAAAGCGCGGCGGTTGGGATTGTCGGTGGTCATGACCATGACACCCTCCAGGCTTTCCAAGATTTTTT
>PWEB01000205.1 GCA_003553305.1 Syntrophomonadaceae bacterium | reverse complement strand
CTGGAATAAAATTCTTCAAACTGGCAACAACCACGTTGGAGGCAATCAAAACAGCTGTTGCAGCAAGCCCCATTCCAAGACCGTTTATAAGAAAGGCGGTGACCCCGAGAACCGGACACATTCCCAGTAACAATCGAAATACAGGGTTTTCTTTAATGATCCCTCTCGATAGATCCTGGACATAAACATTACTCTCCTTCATTGTTATTGTCACCTCCATTGCCTTCTGCGTCGTCTTCTATTTCTGGCACAGCATCTCCCAGAGCTTTTTTGACAGCATCAACAATTCTTTCAGCACTTAATGTCGCACCAGTTTGTGTATCGACTTCTACCCGCTGTTCCTCGACAATTCGTTCCGGTATTTCCGGGTAGCTATCTACAAAGTAAGCTTCGGTTTCATTATGCTCGGGCACATCGACCCTAATGATTTCTCCATTCTCAACCTCAACTTCAACAGTTAATATTCCATGAGTTCCATCCACGCTTGCCTCGTAAACCCCGTCAGGAATCTCAGTTAAATCAATATATTCTCTTTCTTCGCCTAAAAATTGCTCAGCTATAGTATTTACAGTACGGCGTATTGAACTAAGCATTGCACCGGTGCTTAAAGTAGCTCCACTCACCGTATCAACGTCTTCTCCATCTTCAAGCGAATCATCATAACCTTTACCAACAAATTGTTCTTGAAACTGATCGGTTTCGATCACATCACCGATTCCCGGCGTTTCAGTATGGGATACTATAACGATGCCCTGGATTACCCCTTCGGTATCTACTGCCAGATTATATCTGATTGCACCATCATAGCCCTGAGTTTCAATGGTTCCCATAACCCCTAGTTCTTCACCATCCTGGTCATAAATCAAATCATATTGATTGCTATCTATCTCTTTTGTTTGAAAATCTTCAACTTCAGGAAAAAATCTTTCAATTGCTTCGTAGTATTCCCTTTCCTGCCGCGCAAGAATAACCGGTTCCGTGATATTGTGCACGCCGGTTAGCAAAAAAGCAGAGAGAGCCGCTATTATAGTTAAAGTTAAAGACATCTTTAAGATATCACGCACTCTCGTTCACCTCCCCAAACCTTTGAGGTATAGTAAAGTTATCAATAATCGGAGTAAATGCATTCATTATCAAAATAGCGTAAGTAACCCCTTCCGGATAAGTGCCCCAAAACCGGACCGCCATTGTAATTAAACCACAGCCAACCCCAAAAATCAGCCGGCCATTAGGCGTAACCGGTGTGGTAACCAGATCAGTAGCCATATATATAGCCCCGAGCATAACTCCCCCGGCCAATACATGAAATAAACCCGTCATCAAGTGGTTTCCATAAAAACCACCGCCCATTATTAAGCCAAGCAAAAAAACAGTGCCGATAAAACCAACCGGGATACGCAGGTCAATATGTCCCTTGTAAACCAGCCATATTCCACCAATAAGCAAGGCCAGGCCTGAAGTTTCACCCAGACATCCGGCCATGTTACCGATAAACATATCTGGAAGACTAAGCATTACTGCTTTTTCCGGAACTGACAAGACTGTTGCACCGGTTACTGCAGAAACATCTACACCAAATGCAAATGGCTGAGGAGAAGACCATATATCGCCGGCCATGTGACCTCCCCAGGAAACAACCAGGATGGCCCGGCCGACCAGCGCCGGGTTAAAAATATTGTAACCAATCCCCCCAAAAACCTGCTTTCCGATAATAATCGCCGAAGCAGAACCTATAACAGTCAACCACCAGGGAACTGCGGCAGGAAGAGTCATAGCTAAAAGCAAGCCGGTAACTGCTGCGCTGCCATCACTAAAAACATCTCGCTTACGCAGCCATAATGCTTCGACAATCATGGCAGTTCCCACTGCGAGAACCATCGTTATTAACGCCCGATAACCAAACAATAATACAGCCATCAGGGCTGCCGGAAAAAGAGCAATAAGGACATCGAGCATAATACTTTGTACTGATTCACTTGAACGTATATGGGGTGACGAAGACACAATTAGCTTTTCGTTGATTCTAATCACTTCCTTTCCCTCTTAGCGGACTACTTCCTTTTTCTCTTCATTATTTCAGCTTTGCCAATTCTAATCCATTGGACCAGCGGTATTTTCGACGGGCAGACATAAGAACAGCAGCCGCACTCAAAACAATCCAGTGCATATATTTTTTCCGCTCGCTTATAATCGCCATGTTCAGAAGCCTGAGCTATCGAGGTCGGCAGTAGTCGGACCGGACAGGCGCTGACACATTTGGAACACCGGATACAAGGACTACTTTCAGTCAGATATGCATCATCTGCTGTCAGGGCCAGAATACCGGAAGTTCCTTTAATAATCGGAACATCTGCGCCGGGCTGAGCCAAACCCATCATTGGTCCGCCCATAATCAATTTGTGCACTGACTCATTAAGCCCTCCGCTAAAATCGATGACATCACTGGCCAGAGTCCCAAGTCTAACCTTAAGATTAGAAGGCTTGTTCACAGCTGCGCCGGTCACAGTCAGCACCCTCTCAATTAAAGGCTTTCCTTCACGAATGGCCTCGCTCAGAGCTACTGATGTCCCTACATTGTGGTTAACCACGCCAACTTCAAGGGGCAAAGCACCTGGGGGAACTTTCCTCCCGGTAGTAACATAAATCAACATTTTTTCTGCACCCTGCGGATATTTTGTATGCAGGGGACAGACTGTAATATTCTCTTCTTTAGAAACCAGTTCTTCCATAGTTTGCAGCGCATCGGGTTTATTGTCTTCAACACCAATAACCCCTTTTTCAGCTCCTAACGCTTTAATCATTGCTTTTAATCCGTAGACTATTTCTTCAGACTTCTCAAGCATAACCCGGTGATCTGCTGTTAAATAGGGCTCACATTCAGCACCGTTAATAACCACAACATCTATCGGTTTGTCTGAAGGTGGTGACAACTTGACATGCGCGGGAAAAGTTGCCCCGCCCAGCCCTACAATGCCAGCCTCACGGGCTATTTTGCGGATTTCCTCTGCCGAAAGGTCATTTAGATCACCCTGCGGTTTAATATTTTCATCCCATTCATCACGACCATCAGATTCTATAGTTACCGCTGTTACTTTTGTCCCCATCGGGTGATTATACAAGCCGATATCAGTTACTGTGCCGGATACAGATGAATGAATTGGCGAAGAAACAAATCCCTCATGATCCCCAATTTTTTGTCCGACTTTAACCTCGGCTCCTTTTTCAATCTTTTTCACTTCCGTGACAAGTTCACAGGGCGCACCAATATGCTGCTGCATCGGGATTACCACTTTCTGCGGAAGCGGCATCTGAACAATGGCCAGCGACGAAGTGGTCTCTTTCATGTACTCAGGGTGGATCCCTCCTGCATATTTCACTTTGGCCATTAACTATGTTCACCTCTCTAATTTATTATACTTTTAAATATCAGTTATCACACATCTGCTAAACAACTTAACTTAATTTCGTTAAATAAACGTAAAGTCCTTCCCGAAATTACTCATTTTATCCAAGTAAAACAAAACATAATATATCATTTATTTAGATATATTCAATCATTTCCAACTATTCTTATTGCCACTAATGTTATTACATTAAAACTTGCTTCCAATATGCCCTGGCATCACTGACTGTATAAAATGAACCGGTTACTAGAACCAGGTCTTCAGGACTGGCCAGGTCCATACCTTTTTTCAGGGCTACTCCCACATCTTCTATAACCTGGATTTGCTGCTTACTATAGCCAAGTTCCTTTAAAGCCAGGTCAGCAATTTGTCGGGGATCTGCGGCCCGTGGAATAGCCGCCCTGGTAAATATGACCTGATCACACATGGGTAAAATGCTTTCTAACATCGCCTGTCCATCTTTATCGGCCATAATTCCAAAGACCATAATCAGCTGCCGGTAACGGAAATATTCCGGTAGCGCTGCAGCCAAATTTTTTACAGCTGCGGGATTATGGGCCCCATCCATAACAACCTTTGGTTTGTTTTTCATTAATTCCAGACGCGCAGGCCAGTTAACTGTTGATAATCCGCGACATATCGCCTCTTCGTCAACCGTAAAACCCGAATCGACCAGCAATTCAGCAGCAGCCAGGGCTGTTGTTGCATTTGTCAACTGATATATTCCACGTAATGGTATAAATAAATTCTCTAAGGTGTTACTGAAACCATGGTAATTAAATATTTGCCCCTCTTCAGTCACTGCCTGCCGGATAAAAGTCGGGCAGGCTGTCTCTTTATCATAATTTAAAGTTAAAGGGCAAGAACGATAGAAGGGAGCTTTTAGCTGACTGGCCCTTGATTTGACCACTTCAAACGCTTTTTGATCTTCAACCGCAGTAAGCACCGGTACATTTTTCTTAATGATTCCTGCTTTTTCAGCTGCTATAGCTTCTACTGTGTCACCAAGAACATCAGTATGCTCGAGGGATACATTAGTAATAACACTTAAGAGAGGGGTCACAATATTCGTTGCATCAAGCCGTCCCCCCAAACCAACTTCCAATACAACCAGATCAACATTCCTGCGCGCAAAATAAATAAGCGCCAGAACAGTAACCACTTCAAACTCAGTAGGCTGTCCAAAGCGTTGATCAGAACTAATCTTTTCAACAAGAGGCTTAACCTGGTTGACCAGACCGGCCAGTTCTTCATGGTCGATATCATGACCATTAACAGACATGCGGTTAGTAAAGGAGAGCAGATAAGGAGAAGTATAAAGTCCAACCTGGTAACCTGCCGCGCTAATCACGGAAGCAAGAATTGCTGCAGTCGAACCTTTACCATTTGTGCCAGCTATATGAACAAACCGGACCTCCCGGTGAGGGTTGCCAACCAATTCCAGCATAGCCGAAATTCGTTCCAAACCGGGTTTACTGCCAAACCGGCTCAGCCCATGAATCCATTCCAGTGCTGCGTTATATGAATGCTCATTTTTCATTAACTACTTAACTCCTGCAATCTTTGCTGCAACTTGTTCAACTTTTCTTCCTGTTCTTCACGGCGGTTCTTTTCTTTTTCAATTACTGCAGCAGGGGCTTTTTCCCGAAAACCACTGCTCTGCAATTTTCCTTCAGTTTTTTTTATTTCAACTTCTACCTGAGAAAGTTCTTTTTTAAGACGGGTTAATTCAGCCTCCAGATCGATAACCCCCTCCAGGGGCAGATATACTTCGATACCTTCACCAAGAATAGCTGCCAGAGCCTGTTTTGGTTTGGCTATTTCAGGATCAACTGTAATCGGCTCAGCAAAAGCCAACTCGTTGATATGATGAGACTCCTCTTCCAAACAGGTTTCAGCATCTCCTCCTGCCCGGACTATGACAGGAGCTTTTTTGCCCGGAGGTAGCTGTACCTGGCTGCGCAAGTTTCTGATCGCTCTGACTACTTCCTGAACCAGGGCAAAATCTTTAGCATCTTGAGGAAACTCTAAATTCTTTACGGGTTGAGGCCAGGCAGCAATAACCAGGGCTTCCTCTTCCCGGTTGGGCAGTTTCTGCCAGATTTCCTCGGAAATGAAGGGCATAATTGGGTGTAGAAGGCGCATCACTCCATCAAGAAGAAAAACTAGCAAACTGCGGTTGCGCTGCCGATCTTCTTCTGCCTCCGGCCGGTTATCTTTAAGATATAAGTAGTACTTACTCATTTCTAGATACCAATCACAAAAGTCATTCCACAAATATTCATAAATCACACGGGCGGCCTCACCCAGTTCATATGCGTCAAGAAGCTCGTCAACTTTTTTAACTGTTTCATTGAAACGGTGGAGTATCCAGCGATCACCCCTGTTTAAATCTTGCGGCAATTGCTCTGGATCAAAGGGAACAAAAGATTGATGATCATCTTCATCCTGTCCAAGATTGATCAGCACAAAACGAGAAGCGTTCCATATTTTGTTTGCGAAATTACGCCCAGCTTCAACACTTTCCTGCCTAAAACGCTGATCGTTTCCGGGTGTCTGACCAGTAACCAGGGTAAAGCGTAAGGTATCAGCCCCGTAATTTTCAATTACTTCTAAGGGATCAACCCCGTTGCCAAGGGATTTACTCATCTTGCGGCCCAGGGCATCCCGAACCAGACCGGTGATATAAACAGTCTCGAAAGGAACCTGTTCTTTAAAAGCCAGGCCCATAAACATCATGCGCGCCACCCAGAAGAAAATAATATCATAGCCGGTGACCAGGACACTGGTCGGATAAAAATGCTCCAGATCGTAAGTTTGCTCCGGCCAACCCAGGGTTGAAAACGGCCAAAGAGCAGAACTGAACCAGGTATCCAAAACATCAGGATCTTGCTTCAAAGCACTGTCGCCGCAGGCGGGACAGCTTTTCGGTTCTTTATAATCAACTATAACTTCACCACAAGAACAATACCAGGCCGGGATACGATGTCCCCACCAAATCTGACGGGAAATACACCAGTCGCGAATATTCTCAAGCCAGTCCTGGTAAATCCGTGTAAAGCGTTGAGGTACAAAACGGGTCTGACCATCTTTAACAGCATCAATAGCCGGTTCAGCTAAAGACTTCATTTCCACAAACCACTGGCGGGAGATTAGTGGTTCCACTACCGTGTCGCACCGCTGGCAATGGCCAATAGAATGCTCATAATCTTCGATTCGATCTATCAGATCAAGCGCTTTTAAATTTTCAACTACTTTTTCACGGCAGTCAAAACGGTCCATACCTTCATAAGGCCCGGCTGCCCTGGTCATTTTAGCATCTTCACCAATTACTTTTATGATTTCAAGACTATGGCGCTGACCGATTGCAAAGTCATTGGGATCATGGCCGGGAGTCACCTTAACCGCTCCGCTGCCGAACTCAGGATCAACATAATCATCAGCTACAATCGGTATTTCACGGTTCAGCAAGGGAAGAATTACTTTCTCCCCAACCAGATCACGATAACGTTCATCATCAGGATGCACGGCTACTCCACTATCACCTAACATCGATTCGGGACGGGTAGTAGCTACAGTTATATCTCCCTGTCCGCTGGCCAGGGGATAAAGAATATGGGTAATCGTGGAGGCTTCTTCTTCGTGTTCCACTTCAATATCTGACAGTGCGGTCGAACAACGAGCACACCAGTTGATCATGTAGTCCCCCCGATATATCAACTCGCGCCTGTATAAATCCACAAATACTTTACGCACAGCCTTTGAACAACCTTCATCCATGGTGAAACGCTCCCTCGACCAGTCACAGGAAACACCCAGGCGGTGCAACTGCCTCGTTATTCTCTGATGGTAAGTATCTTTCCACTCCCAGACTCT
>PWEB01000256.1 GCA_003553305.1 Syntrophomonadaceae bacterium | reverse complement strand
TTGCGGTTACCTATATCTTGATTAGTCTTGAATTGAAACGCCTGGGTATCCCATTATTAAAGTCAGCCTGAACTGTGAATAGACAAGTTAATTTAAATCAAAGGTGCTGATACAAAAATATATGTTTTCTGAGATTTTGTTTTTCAGCAGGACTTTATATGCCAGTGAAGAAAAAATACTATAAATAAAATATTAAAATGTAAGGGGTGGTTTTAGTGAGTGGAGAAAAATTGATGAATGAATTGTTCCACCCTGGGGCAGCATTAAAAGTCGAGATCATAACCGAAACAAATTTAATTAGAAGTTATAATACCATAATTGAAGATCTAGAGCATAATTTCCTGGTTCTGCAGGCTCCTTTTGATAATGGAATTCCGGTCTATATTGAAGAGGGGCGGGAGTTGACCTTGAGGCTCGAGATAGAGGAAGATCAAAAAGCGTATGTGACGAATGTGTTTGTTATTGAAAACCGTCCGGGCAAGGTGCCATTGCTGGTTTGCGGTAAACCGAAGGAATTTAAAAAAACATCTTTGCGCCGTTACGCACGTTTCGATATTGATCTTTTTTGTGAATGTAGCACTGAGTACGACCATCTTCCCGGCCGGGTTACAAATATTTCACTGAGTGGTTGTTTTGTGGAAATAGCGAAAGATGCCCCGCTGACTGAGGGAACAAACATACAAACTGCCATTGACATTCCCGGTGAATATGAGCTCACTTTTTCCGGGGAAATAGTGAGAACTTATGATGTTAGCGATGATCGAAAAATTGGCCTCGCTTTGGATATCCGGGAAATTAGTATGGAGATGAAAGAGGTCCTCAAAAATTATCTTTTTCAGTGTCAAATGTTGAATTGACAATTAGTTGGAAGCTGATAACCAGGAAAGGCTAGTTTGGGGTGCCGGTTTATGTCTTCTGTGGTTTATATACGTTTTTACGCAGAACTAAATGATTTTCTTCCATTTGAAAAACGCCAGTTAACTTTTACGCATTTTTTCTCTGGCCACCCGACTGTTAAAGACCTTATTGAATCGCTAGGGATACCTCATACTGAGGTTGATTTAATCCTGGTTAACGGAAGATCGGTTGATTTTACCCATCGTGCTGCAGATGGTGAGCAGATTAGTGTCTACCCTATCTTTGAAGCGCTTGATATTTCCCCGCTTCTACAGGTCCGGCCTGAGCCTTTGCGTGAAAGCCGGTTTGTTCTCGATACCCACTTAGGTAAATTAGCTTCCTACTTAAGGATGCTCGGTTTTGATACTCTTTATCATAATAGCTATACTGATCAGGAATTAGCCGAAATATCGGTTAATGAGCGGCGGATCTTGTTAACCAGGGACCGCGGACTGCTTAAAAGGGCTGTGGTTAACCACGGTTATCTTGTGCGTTCTGAAAAAGGGCATCAGCAGGTGGCAGAAGTCCTACACCGCTTTGATCTTTTTAATGCAATTGATCCATTTACCCGCTGCATGCAGTGCAATGAATTGCTCAGCAAGGTGTCAAAGGCCGAAGTGAAAGGGCAGGTCCCGGCAAAGGTTGAACAGGTGTGTGATCAATTTAGCTGCTGCCCGGCTTGTAACCGTATTTACTGGAAAGGGTCTCACTTTAAAAAGATGAATGAATTTATAGACAGGCTAAGGGCGGAGCGTTTATGATTCTATTGAGCTTCTCGTTTGGCAGCCTGTTCTCGTTTGTTCCGATCAAGTATTTTTTTCCGCATGCGAATAGCAGACGGAGTAATTTCTACCAATTCGTCATCCTCCACATATTCCATAGCTTTTTCTAAGGTGAAGATTAGCGGAGGAGCAAGGCGGATACTTTCATCGGACGCGCTGGCCCGGACATTGGTCAGGTGTTTCTTTTTGCAGACGTTTATATCCAGATCATTTTCCCTCGAATGCTCTCCTACAATCATACCAGCGTATACATGGTCACGGGGGCTGATAAACAATGTTCCGCGGTCTTCGGTGTTATAAATAGCGTAAGTAGTTGCTTCACCGTTTTCATGAGCAATCAGCGCGCCCCGGTGCCTTCCGGAGATCTTTCCTTTCCAGGGGCCATAATGGCTGAAGGTATGATGCATAATTCCCTCGCCCCTGGTTTCGGTAAGCAGTTCAGAGCGAAAGCCAATTAAACAGCGGGCGGGGACTAAAAACTCCAGTTTAAGGTTACTTTCACCGGCGGGTTGCATGTTGATCATTTCACCGAACCGGGTCCCCAGATTTTCGATTATCCGGCCGGAGTATACCTCGGGAATGTTTAAGTAAAGCATTTCGTAAGGTTCCTGGATTTTACCATCAACTGTTTTTAAGAGCGGTTTCGGTTTGGAAACCTGCAGTTCATATCCCTCCCTGCGCATTGTTTCAAGGAGGATGCCCAGATGCAACTCGCCCCGTCCGGAAACTTTAAATGCCTCAGGTGAATCAGTATCAGCTACCCTAAGGCTGACATTGCTCTCGGCTTCTTTCCACAACCGGCTGCGCAGCTGCCGGGAGGTAATATATTTGCCTTCTCTTCCTGCAAAGGGACTGTCGTTGACCATAAAATTCATGGTCATGGTCGGTTCATCAACGGCTAAAAGAGGTAAGGGGGCCGGATCTGCCGGATCACTGACAGTTTCACCGATGTTTACTTTTCCCAGGCCGGCCAGGGCAACGATGTCCCCGGCTTCTGCCCTGGCGGTTTCTTTTCGTTTTAGCCCTTCGTAAGTCCACAGTTTACTTATTTTTAATATTTCTATCTGTCCGCTCTGTTTACAGAGAGCTATATTTTGACCATTGCTGATTACTCCGTTGCGGATGCGACCGATGCCAATGCGTCCCACATAGTCGTCATAATCAAGAGTGTTAATTTGCAGCTGCAGCTTGCCTTCGATATCGGCTAAAGGAGGCGGGGTTTCTGCTGCGATTAATTCAAATAAGGGCTGCAGATCAGTGCCCGGTTTGCCAGGATCAGTGGCGGCCACTCCCTTGAGCGAAGAGGTGTAGATTACCGGAAAATCAAGCTGCCAGTCGGCGGCTTCTAATTCTACGAAAAGATCGAATACTTCATTTAAAACTTCTTCGGGACGAGCGTCGGGACGATCAATTTTGTTAATAGAAACTATGATACGCAGTCCGACTTCCAGGGCTTTGCGCAGCACAAACTTGGTTTGGGCCATCGGTCCTTCGAAGGCGTCCACCATCAAAAGCGCTCCGTCGACCATGCGCAGGACCCGTTCTACTTCCCCGCCAAAATCAGCATGTCCAGGAGTGTCTACAATATTTATTTTTATAGCGCCGTATTGCACAGCAGTATTTTTAGAGAGGATCGTAATTCCGCGTTCCCTTTCTAAGTCGTTTGAATCCATTACGCGCTCAACAACCTGTTCGTTTTCCCGGAAAATCCCGGATTGTCGGAGCAGGCCATCTACCAACGTGGTCTTCCCGTGGTCAATATGCGCTATTATGGCGATATTGCGTATTTTATCTTGATTTCTTATAGCCAAATAAAGTCACCTTTTCTTTTCATTTGCTTTTGCGATCTGAAATAATGATGCGCAGGTTCTAATTAAACCACTATTGACCTAAAAAAGCAATAAATAATTAGCAGGTATTGAGCAGACTGCGTGTAATTTCTAGTAGATGAAAGATCACCCTTTCACTGCAGCAGGATATGATTTTTTTATGGCCCCTTTAGAATATTTTGGAATCGGCCGGTGGAGGGGTTTGCTCTGGAAACGGGTCAGGGAGGATGCCCGGGTTTTAGATGCCGGAGCAGGAACCGGTCTCAACATTTCTTTTTACAGGAAAGATCACAGGGTTGCAGCTTTAGATACAAACGCTTTTTTCCTGGAGCGGGCCCGCCGCCGGGCCTGGGATAGATCAGGGCAGGTTGAGTGTGTGCTTGGAAGTGTGCAGGATATCCCTTATGCAGATGCCACTTTTGATAGCGTGGTCACCACTTTTCTTTTTTGCCAGGTTGAGAACCCCGGCCGGGGGATGCGGGAGCTTAAACGTGTTTTAAAGCCGGGCGGTCAGTTGTTGATGCTGGAGCACGTTCGTTCGAATGGAGGATGGGGCCGATTGATGGATGTCCTGGCGGGGCCTCTCTACCAGATGTTTGGTGACCATATTGCCCGGGATACCGATCTTTACGCCAGCAGAGCAGGATTTATTAATCTAACCAGCCAATCCCTACTCTTTAACGTGGTTAAACTTATTGAGGCTGAAAAAGAGGCCTAGCCGCTCAGCTATCTCTTAGTTTGCGATATTAAAAGGATTTATCTTGATCAGCGCCGAAAAACATTATTATTAGATGAAATGCTGCCTTTTTGTTGGATGAAATTCTCGCTGCATTTCAGACTCATAAGCTCCACATGAACCTGGTCAGGGATAATTGTTTTGGCCCCGCGTGCAAAGGAAGCCGCGAATTAGGATTCTGTTAAAAAGCGAAAGCTTGAAAATTGAGAGGAGATTGGCTGGAATGAGTGCCTTTGATAAACAGTTAAGCGAACATTTATCGCAATACATCAAGCAATGTCTAATGGCTACCGGTGTTATCATCGCTGTTATTCTGGCTTTTGATGTTGATGAGCAAACGGTGATCATCGCTACCCTGGGGGCCACTACATTCATAGTTTTTGCAATGAGTCACAGCTATGCCTCAGAACCCCGCCGGATTTATGGAGGATATGCCATAGGAATCTTGATTGGTCTGCTGGTGTATTATTTGGAAATGTTTTTGATGTGGATTGATCCCTCCGGATTTGATGGAATTAATATTTTCCTGGGCGGACTTGCGATTGGAACATCAATATTTTTGATGGTTTTTACCAATACCGAGCACCCCCCGGCCGCCGGACTCTCCATAGGCCTTCTCTTTAACCCCTGGACGGTGGAAACAATATTTGTGATTATTGTTGCAATCTTTTTCCTCAGCACAACCAAATATTTTCTAAGACATTGGTTGATTGATCTACACGGCCCCTCAAAAAAACAAGTAGCCGATTGTGCTGAAGAACGGGAAAAGAATGATCATAACCAGATCAATTCTACATAACTTCATTTTTATAGACGATATTAATTAAGGGAGTTGTTATGGTTAAAAATGGTCAGCATAAAAAACCAGTTGTTCTCGATTCCTGCACAGGATGCGGATATTGTTACCTGGTTTGTCCTGAAAAGGCAATCCGAACCGGATCAAAGATACTGATTGATAACAAATCTTGCAATCTTTGTGGGAAGTGTAAATAAATATGACGCAAAAGGATTAGGGCCTTTATACGCAAAGGGCAATCATTATCGATGGAAAAATATAGCAGCTGCCCTTGAATTATCCAGGGCAGCCGCGGAATAGTCAGTTTCGCAGGTGAAAGAAGATTGACAAATTAAGGCTTATCGCCCCAGGATGACAAGAGCTCCGGCCACGATAGCAAGCAAGGCCATTATAACATCCAGTCCTCCGATTCCAAGATTAACTACCTGCAATAATCCGGTCAAAATAAGCCAGATCCCCAATAACAACATACCCAGGCTTTTGGTCACTTTCATTTTCTTAGCCATATTGTTACCTCCTGTTTAAAAATGTTCAACCATAAAAACTATCGTTTAATCAAACCCAAGACAAACAATACAACTACAGCGCCACCGGTTGCAACGAGAACCGAGGTAAGGTTGAAACCAGTCACACCATATGGTAAATTTAAGATGGCAGTCGAAAGCCAGCCGCCGATAAAGGCACCAATTATACCGATCACAATATTGCCAATCAGGCCAAAGCCACCTTTAATAATTAAACTTGCCAGCCATCCGGCAATTGCGCCGATAATAATCCAGGTTAAAATACCCATCTTGAAAACCTCCTAAAAGACTTTGTCTTATTTGTCTATCCTACCTGTGGCAATGCTAACAAATTCTTGTTATATGTGTCAAACTCAGTGGTAATGTATTAACTCCCGCAAGAGTTGTTAATTTACTACCCAGGAGGATGAGCTGGTGATATAATTGATGTGAACGTGAAAGGAGGATTCTATGGATTTATTCTTGATTGCCCTAATCATAGCAGCTGTACTGATTGCTTTTAATTATTTTCGCAAAAAGGGCGGGGGTTCAGTAAAACCTAAGAAGTCTCGCAACTTAAGACAGGAGGCCCATCGCCAGCTTAAACTTCCTCCAGATGAAGCTGACAAAGTAATTGAAAGGCATATTGACCGCCTGAAAGAACGCTACCCGGACCGTTCAGAAGAATGGTACCTTGGAAAAATAATCCATGATTTAAAGCGGGATCGATAACGAGTTATATAAATGGGGGCGGTGTTATTGAGTGGTCGCAAAAAAGCAGTGCTGGTAGTTTGTGCGGTGGTTGGAATTTTATTGCTTGCTGCAGTTTTTTTGGGCTACTCTTTTCTGTATGCCGGCTTACCTGACTATGGAGCGGAGATTGCATTAGAGGGGCTGCAGGGAGAAGTCATTGTTAACCGCAATTCCAGGGGAGTAGCTTACATCGAAGCTGAAACAGAGCGTGACAAGTACTTTGTCCAGGGCTACATGCATGCTCAGGATCGTTTCTGGCAGATGGAACTCCAACGAAGAGTGGTCCAGGGGCGCCTTAGTGAAGTGTTCGGCGCGGATCAGCTTTCGACCGACCAGTACCTGAAGAAAGTGGGCCTGGATGATCTAGCGAAACGTATGTTAGATAATACCAGTCCGGAAGGGGTGGAAATTTTTGAGAACTATGCCAGGGGGGTTAACGCCTACCTGGAGAATAACTCTCGCTCATTGGAATTTAGATTGCTCGGTTTTGAACCGGAACTCTGGACTGCCCAGGATTCTGCGGGGATCATAAGCCTGATGGCTTTTGATCTTGGAGGTAACTGGAGAGAAGAAATCCTGCGTCAGGCTATGTCAGAAGAACTTGATGCTGAATCTTTAGATGAAATTATGCCCCCCTATGAAGATTGGGATACTCCTTTGGTGTTAGGTTCCGGGCAATCCGGTCAGGATGGCGCAGGTTATGACTTGATCGGACTGCTGGAGGAAACCAGTTTAGGGCACCTCTATTCTGTGCCTCGTCTGGGCAGTAACAGCTGGGTAATTAGCCCTGAATTATCAGCTACCGGCAATGCAGTAATGGCCAATGATCCTCACCTGACCCTGGGGCTGCCTTCCATCTGGTATGAGAATGCTCTTTCGCTGAAAGGTGAGCCGAAGCAGAAGGTCTACGGCTGGTCTATCCCCGGTTCACCCGGGGTGATCATCGGGAATAATCGCTACATTGCCTGGGGAATGACTAATATCGGTGATTCACAGGATCTTTTTTTAGAAGAGCG
>PWEB01000305.1 GCA_003553305.1 Syntrophomonadaceae bacterium | reverse complement strand
GTTTGATATGAAGCAATATATTTTACGCCGCCTGCTTCAAATGATACCTACCCTGCTCGGCACCACCTTCATCGTTTATATCATTATAAATATGGCCCCGGGAAGCCCACTTTCTCACATGGTAGATCCTACTATTTCCCAGGAAGCTATTGAGCGAAGAGAAGAGCAATTGGGCCTGGATCGTCCCCTCCTGCAGCGTTATGGCACCTGGCTAACTGAAGCAGTGCAGGGCAACCTTGGTTATTCCACCCGTTACAGGGGACGTCTAGTTTCTGAACTTATTCAAAACCGCCTCGGAGCTACAGTACTGCTAACGTTTTCTTCCATCTTTGTCAGTTTTATAATAGCTGTTCCAATCGGAGTCATTTCAGCTACCAGGCAGTATTCTACTCTTGATTACTCGGTTGTAGTAATGGCAATCGCAGGTGTTTCCGTTCCAGTCTTCTTCTTAGGAATCGTTCTGGTCTGGCTTTTTGGCTTCCAGCTGGGTTGGCTTCCCATTGGGGGAATGGTTTCCGCCGGAATCCGTCACCCCACCTTTATTGCTTACGCATTAGATGTAGGCAGGCACCTGATCCTGCCCCTGGTCACTCTGACTGCAGCTAATACTGCTCGCTTCGTCCGTTTCACCCGCTCCAGTATGCTGGAAGTGATCCGGCAGGATTATGTTAGGACTGCCCGGGCAAAAGGACTTTCTGAGCAGGTAGTTATTTACAGACATGCTCTGCGCAATGCTCTATTACCGGTAATAACCATTTTGGGATTAAGTTTACCTTTCCTTTTTTCTGGGGCAATAATTACCGAATCGGTATTTACCTGGCCGGGGATGGGGACTCTTCTTATAGAATCTATCAGCCAGAGAGATTACGGCCTCTTAATGGGCATCAATGTTTTCCTGGCTGTACTGGTTATCATGGGTAACCTGCTGGCCGATATTTTTTACTCAGTAGTAGATCCGCGAATTCGCTACGATTAAGAGGGGGTTAATTATGAACCGTATCTTATCAAAATTCAGACGTAACCCCGCAAAAGCGGGTTCGTTAAATAGCAACAATCAAGAAAAAGTTATGAGTCCCGGCAAAATTATATGGAAGCGCTTCCGCCGCAACAAGATTGCCATGATCGGTAGCGTTATATTGCTAATCCTGATCGTCCTGGCTATAACGGCTCCCGTCCTTACCTCCTATGACCGGGATTCCATCGATCTGCGAAATCAGGAGGAACCACCATCTGCAGAACATTTATTCGGAACTGATCGAGAAGGAAGGGATCTTTTAACCCGTAACCTTTACGGGGGCAGGGTTTCCCTTACTGTCGGGTTGGTTGCCAGTTCAATACAGATGGTTATAGGGGTAATAATGGGCTGCTTGGCCGGCTATTATGGAAGATGGGTCGATACAGTGATCATGCGCATAACTGATATGGTCATCGCTTTTCCCTTCCTGGCCCTGGCAATTACTGCAGCAGCAATCTTAGGACCGAGCATCTATAACACGATGTTGATTATTGGCCTGCTAACTTGGACGGAAACCTGCCGCCTGGTAAGGGGCCAATTCCTTTCGATCAAGCAAACCGAATACATTGAAGCAGCCAAATCCACGGGGGCAAGCGAATTCCGCATTATACTGCGCCATATGCTGCCCAACGCTATGGCTCCAATCCTGATCAGTGGCACCTTAATTATGGCGACTGCTATCTTAGTTGAAGCAGCTTTAAGCTACCTCGGCCTGGGAGTCCAGCCTCCAATACCAAGTTGGGGCAATATTTTGGAACCGGCCCGGAGCATGACCGT
The DNA here is from genome assembly GCA_003553305.1 of Syntrophomonadaceae bacterium. GTDB lineage: Bacteria > Bacillota > Dethiobacteria > DTU022 > DTU022 > B1SED10-74M. The sequence goes on along the minus strand of PWEB01000305.1, from coordinate 5,757 downwards.
ATTGATGAGGATGTGGTGGTTATGGCTTCCGCCCGGCTTTCTGATCTTTATTTCCGTTTTAAGTATCAACTTAGTCGGAGACGGGCTGCGTGATGCACTGGATCCACGTCTGAAAAACTAGTCTTATAAGAGGTGATAAAGACTTTGTCTCATTTGCTCCAGGTTAAAAACCTGTTTACCACATTTAACACTGAAGATGGTTTGGTTCCGGCCGTAAATGGCATATCATTCAATCTTAATCACGGTGAATCCTTAGGAATAGTCGGAGAATCTGGCTGCGGTAAAAGTGTAGCCTGTCTCAGTATTATGCGCTTAATCGGCCACCCCGGAAAAGTCACAGCAGATGAAATGCTTTTGGATGGAACCACTTTATTTTCTCTCAGTGAAAAGAAAATGCGCCATATCAGGGGTAACGATATGGCTTTCATCTTTCAAGAACCGATGACCTCCCTTAATCCTGTTTTTACTATAGGATTTCAACTGCAGGAAGCAATCCGGCTGCACCAGGGCTTTAGTAAAGATTCAGCTGAAGATAAGTCTGTAGAAATGTTAAAAATGGTTGGTATCCCCAGGGCAGAAAAGGTTTTTGCTGAATTCCCGCATTCCCTGAGCGGTGGTATGAGGCAGCGGGCAATGATTGCTATGGCCCTGTCCTGTGAACCCAAGATTTTATTTGCCGATGAACCAACTACCGCCCTTGATGTGACTATTCAGGCCCAGATATTAGAGATAATGACAGACTTACGACAGCGGATCAATACCTCAATCATTTTTATCAGTCACGATTTGGGTGTTATTTCTGAAATGGTAGACCGGGTCATTGTCATGTATTGCGGAACAATTGTTGAAGACACTGATATCAGAACCTTAATTAATGAGCCTAAGCATCCATATACAATTGGGCTGATTAATTCGAAACCCCGCATTAACATAGAAATGGATAAACTCGAACCCATACCGGGCTCGGTACCTAACCCCCTGCATATGCCATCGGGTTGCCCTTATCACCCGCGCTGCAAGGATGTTATGGATATTTGCAGGCAAGAGATACCGAAAAAATTAGAATATAGATCAGGCCACGACGTAAGCTGCTGGCTATACAGTGAGCAGGGAGGGAAAATGAGCCGTGACAAAACCTATCGTTGAAATGGAAAACGTTAAAAAGTACTTTCCCATCCGTGGAGGAGTATTCTCCAGGGTAGTGGGAAATATAAAAGCTGTAGACGATGTAAGTTTTTCTATCAATAAAGGTGAAACCCTGGGCCTGGTCGGAGAATCAGGCTGTGGGAAATCTACACTGGGCAGGACTATTCTAAGATTGCTCGAACCTTCTGGCGGACAGGTCTTCTTCAAAGGAAATAACATCTTCGAAACCGAAAAACATGAATTCCAAAAGTTACGCCGGGAACTACAGATCATATTTCAGGATCCCTACAGTTCTCTTAACCCCCGCTTAAACGTGGGGGAAATCATTGGGGAATCTTTGGAAATACATAAAATATCCTCTGGCAAAGAAAAGCAAAAAAGAGTGGAATATATGCTCGAAGTCTGCGGCCTGGCCCCTCATCACCACCGTCGTTATCCTCATGAGTTTTCCGGGGGACAGCGCCAGCGGGTCGGTATTGCCCGTGCCTTAACCCTCAATCCGGATTTTGTAGTTGCCGATGAGCCAATATCTTCTTTGGATGTCTCCATCCAGGCCCAAATTGTTAATCTAATGGAAGATTTACAGGAAAAGTTCGGCCTGACCTATCTCTTCATTTCACACGATCTAAGTATGGTCCGCCATATTTCAGACAACGTGGCAGTGATGTACCTTGGGAAGATAGTTGAAATATGCGGCAAATCAGAATTATATGATAACCCGCTCCATCCTTACACCCAGGCCCTTCTCTCGGCTGTTCCGGTTATGGACCCTGATGCTAAATCGCAGAGAATTATTTTAAAGGGCGACGTTCCAAGCCCGGCCAATCCGCCAGAAGGGTGTAATTTTAATCCCCGCTGCCGCTATGCAGAAAAACGCTGCCGCCTGGAAGAACCAGAACTAAGGGAAATAGACTCCGGACATTTAGTGTCCTGTCACCTTGTTGAAAAGGGGTGAACATCGGCTTGGATAAAAATAATACAAGTGGAGAAGACCGGGATAAAAATCAAATGACAGATCAAAAGCAGCCGGTCTATTCATGGAAAGAAATCTTTGCATTTTGCATAGCTATGTACCGCCTGCTATTGCCACAGTTATTCTTAACATTGCTGGCCATATTAGTCTTTGTTTACCTGCTTTTTTGGCTCTGGTTTTAACTATAATTATAAGTTCTCAACGCTCATTGTATTTGGCGCATCTTTAACCTGTACCCTGCTGTCATTAAATAGCCATTCTCTCTTGCGGTACCAGAGGAGCAAAATCCCTAATTCAACAAATATTGAAAAGGATATAGCAAACCATACTCCGTCTGTTTCCAGGTTGAAAAACACTGCCAGGAGAAAGGCGACCGGTATTTTAACCAACCAATTGGCAATGAGTGCGCTGACCATGTGGGGAACTGTATTTCCGGCGCCCTTAAAAGTAGCTGCAATAACATGCAGGGGACCCATCACGATCAAGGCCGGGACGAGCAAGCGGATATAGGAAATACCCATCTCAATAACCAGCGGATCATCGGCAAAAGTCCCCATAATCACCGGAGCAGCAGCAAAAGCAAGAGCTCCCATCAAGGACTGAATAGTCAAAGCCAGTCTCATCGCTTTAGCGATGACATCTTCGGTAAGCTCTCTAAACCTGGCACCCAGGCTCTGACCGACCATAGTCGCGGTACCCATATTCAGCCCGGCAATCAGGATAAAACAAAAGCTGAGCAGGCGAAGGCCGATCCCAAAAGCAGCTACTGCTTCTGTTCCAAAAAGAGCTACAATCCACATCATGACCGCCCCTGTAAGGGGCCGGGTCATCCCCTGTAAACTGGCCGGTAATCCAATACGCAGCATCTTCTTAAAATATTCTGCAGACAAGCGCAGGCTAAATAGACCGGATATTTTAAGTCCGCTGGGAGAAATCTTTCCGCTCAACACTACATATAAAATGAGGAAAAACCCAACCGCCCGCGCCAAAAGCGAAGCTGTGGCAGCTCCCAGGATGCCCAGGGCAGGTAAGCCGGCCAAACCAAAGATCAAAAATGGATCAAGAACAATGTTAATGATGTTGGTAAAAACCAGGATACCCATCGAAGTGTAAGAATCTCCCACCCCCTGCAAACAAAAAGCCAGCCCCACACTACCATAAAGAAAAAGAAAACTGGTACCGGCGACCTGCAGATAAATCAAGGCCTGGCGGTGCACCTCCGGATCTACCTGGTAGAGGGAAAGAATATAATCGCCAAGGGTAAAAATAAATATAATCACTGCTACAGAAAGGAACACCGCCATCCAGAAAGTATGACGGGCTACAAGCTGCACCCCTTCCAGATCGCCACTTCCCCGACAGCGGGCCGTAAGCGAAAGAGTGGAAACAGTGATCAATTGAGATAAAGTAAAAAGCATCCAAAATATATTGTGCGAAAGGGACAAGGCTGCCAGGGCATCTGTGCCCAACATGCCCACCCAGAAAAAATCAATCAGTTCAAGAGAAGTTTGAAAGATCATAAACATCATGACCGGCCAGGATAAACGCCAGAGATCTCTATATATATTTTCTCTTTTTAACGAAACAAGCTGCTTCATACGCTAGTTATTCCTTTAATAGTGATGGTCAGTTAACCTTTTTTGCTTTCAAATTATCAACCGCACTGTGTATTGTACATATTTCGGGACAGGAGTGATTTCCTGATATTTTAAACAGGCAACTCCTGTCCCATATAAATCAAATTAAGAAATAACTTAGTGCAGCTCCTCATCTCCACCTTCACGGGCTATAATGTCCTGATAATCGTAAGTAAACTCCACCATTTTTGTAGCCATATAAATTGGAGCGTCAAACCTCAAGGCCAGGGCAATAGCATCGCTCGGCCTGGAATCGATAATGATTGATTCACTGTTTTTAGTCAAGTATACTTCTGCATAAAAGGTGCTATCAATGATATCTGTAATCACAATCTTCTCCATCTCGCCGCCAAGATTTTCACATACAGCCTTAAGCAAATCATGAGTTAAGGGCCGGGGAGGAGCTTCTCCCTGTAAAACCAGGGCAATAGCCTGTGCTTCAAGAGGGCCTATTGAAATTGGTAGCACTTTATTTTCTTCATCATCCATTAACAGGACCAGGAAATTGCCGCCCTGATCTGCTGTTACCGTTTTTACCTCCATCTTAATCAAACATAACAACCCCTCTCAAATCACTTTATGTTATTTTATCATAGATTGCACGATCATTAAATAGCCGCAAACTATAGCAAATATTCATTGATTTGATTATAATAAAAGCTGCAGATATTTTATATAAAGGAGAATGTTTATGAATCATATTAAAATTGTTGCTGACAGCACTGCGGACCTGTCAGAGGAACAGATCGAAAAATACTCAATCAAGGTTGTTCCACTCACCGTTATATTCGGCTCTGAATCCTTTGCTGACGGAGTAGACCTATCGGCAGAGGAATTTTACCAGAAGCTAACTTCCGGTCAAGATCTGCCGAAAACTACTCAGCCTTCACCGGAAGCATTTCGCCAGGCATACGAAGAAGTGGCCGGAAAAGATGACGTGATCCTCAGCATTCACATTTCCGGAAAGCTAAGCGGAACTCTCAACTCAGTGGAAGTCGCTTCTGGTATGGTTGAATCAAAAATTGTGCCGGTTGACACTAAAACAGCTTCCCAGGGCATAGGCAGGTCCGTACTGGTGGCAGCAGAAGCCGTACGCAGGGAAATGAGCCTTGAAAACACCCTTACCGTGGTCAACAAGTCAATAGACCGGACATTCAGTATCTTTGCCGTGGACACCCTGGAATTCCTGCAGCGTAATGGCAGGATTGGCAAAGCTGCTTCCCTGCTCGGTTCTCTGCTTCAGATCAGGCCAATCCTATATGCTGATCCGGACGGAATGGTTGCGCCCTATGACAAGGTGCGCGGTCGTTCACAGGTTATTCCCAGCCTGGTCAACGCTGCACTCAAACATGTAAATCCTGATCAACCTGTAGACCTTTCTGTGGTCCACACCGGGGCGGAAGATAACGCTCATGAATTGCTTGAAGCATTGCAGTCCAAATATGATATATCTGATCTGCACATAGGAATGGTCGGCCCGGCAATCGGCGCCCACATTGGTCCAGGAGCAGTAGGCCTGATGATTCAACCATCCTTTGACACCCTCTTAAATCTTAGCCCTTAAAGTTCTTCAAATCATGAACAGGAAGGTTTAGGTTACAATTTACAACACAGTTTTACTGGTTAAAAGCGCTAAGTCCTTTCAATAAAACCTAGGTGAAGTATATTTTTAATTGCCTAAACATTGACATATGCTTAAATTGTATATATAATTATTTCAAAACCACTATTCAGTGAAAGGAGGAGCGCTGTGGAGAGCGTATATAAAGTAGTTGAACTTGTCGGAACCAGTGATCAATCATGGGAGGATGCTGCTAAGGTAGCTGTAAATACTGCTTCAAAAAGCCTTCGCGATTTAAGAGTGGCCGAAGTCAAAGAAATGGATATGAAAATTGAGGAAGGAAGCCTTATTTTCAGAATAAAAATGAATGTTTCCTTTAAGTATCAAGGCGAATAGCTTTAGGTCCGAACAAAATTTTAGCACTAATTTTGGGTAGCAGG
>PWEB01000019.1 GCA_003553305.1 Syntrophomonadaceae bacterium | reverse complement strand
TAGCTTCCGCTGCCCAGGAAGCCGGAAAAGTGCTTCCCGTATTATTGGAGATTAACACCGGGCTTAATCGTTGTGGGGTGCTTCCCGGTGCTCAGGCGCTGCAGCTTGCCCGTAGTGTGTTAGAGTTTCCTGATCTTTATTTAAAGGGTATTTTTACTCATGCCGGCCAGGTTTATGGAGCAGCTTCTGAGGCAGAGGTTGCCGAAATAGGCAGGCATGAAGGGCAGGCCACTGTTGATACGGCTCAACTATTGAAACGGGAAGGTTTCCCTTTGGAAGTTGTTTCTGTGGGTTCGACACCCACGGCTAAAATTGCCGGTCAGGTGGAAGGTATAACCGAGATTCGCCCGGGTAATTATGTTTTTTACGATGCCATCCAGGTTGGATTAGGAGTGGTTTCACTTGAAAAATGTGCTCTCAGGGTCCGGGCTGGGGTGATTAGTAAGCCTGCTGAGGGCAGAATCATAATCGATGCCGGCAGTAAGACAATGGCACTCGACCAGGGAGCCCATGGGACTGAAGTGGTTGCCGGATACGGGATGTTAATTAATAACCCCGGATTAACTATTCCTAAATTATCAGAGGAACATGGAATAATCCAAAGCTCAGCTGACAGGGATCAAGAACCAGCCATCGGTGACCAGGTAGAAATAATTCCAAACCATGCCTGTGTCACGGTAAATCTCACCGAACACCTCGTTATGACCAGGCAGGGCCAGGTGATCGATTCCTGGCAGGTTGCAGCGAGAGGAAGGTAAAAAACAAACAAAGGACTTATATGTGTTAGAATTGATAGTAAGAATTTCTGGGGAGTGTGCCGATTTGACCGGGTTATCAAAACAGATTATTGCCAGTAAATGCAGCAACTTTAACGTTTTTATCAGGGGGCAGCATTATTACCGTGAGGGAGCGGTCAAAGAATTACTCTACGATGATACCGGTCACTATTACCATGCTGTTGTGGGAGGCACCAAGCATTATGTGGTCAATATCTTTTTAGATGAGCACAATAATATAAGCAGTGAGATCTGCAACTGCCTTGCCTTTCAAAATTACTATGGTTGTTGTAAGCACATAGCTGCGACCTTATTGGCCCTGGCCTATCTTGAGCAACCGGCTATAAAATCAAGAGATGATCAGCTGGTGGAAGATCTGCTTCATTCATTTTCCAGCAGAGCATCGCTTCAAAATAATTATAAAAATGCGGTCTCTTTGGAAACCACACTTTTGATAGTTTCGCCTTATCACGCTGAAAGCGAAATGAAAAAGTTTGTATCTCTGAAAATTGGTCTATCCAGAAGCTATATCGTTAAGAATGTCGGCAAATTCATCCAGGCTATATTGCGCAATGAATCATTTTTTTTTGGCAAGAACTTTACATATGATCCTGAACTGCATGTTTTTTCTCCCCAGGATCAAAGGGTTATTGATTATTTCAAACAATGGTATCAATTTGAAGAGCCGGGTCAAAACTATGCATCACGCTATAATAACCAGGGCAGTCTTTACGGAAAGGAACTTGAGTTGACTGATCATTTAGCCAGGCAGCTCTTGCTGTGCCTTCGGGGGAATACATTTAATTTGCAGTTAAGCTCGGCCAGGTATCATTGGAAAAAGCTAATTTACAATGATCTTATTATTCACGAGTCTGCTGCTCCCCTCCAGTTTTCTCTAAAAGATCACCGGGATAAATTATTGCTGACCCTGGATAATGAAGAACAGTTGGTTCCTTTGACCTCAGACAGTGATTTTTTCCTGTTAGGTGATCAATTGTATTATCCTGCTTATACAGAACAGGCCGATCTGCTTTCCCTGGTTCCTGCCCTGGCAGGAAAAGATGATCGGGCTCTGCAGATCAGGGGGTCCAGGGTGGGGCAGTTTATCTCTGAAATATTGCCGACCCTTGAAAGAGCAGCGGTGCTAAGGATAGATCCTTCCCTGGAATTACGTCTTAACCGATCATCGCTGGAAGCAATTGTTTACCTTGACTTTGAAGATGGTGCAGTTACAGCTAAGCTTGAATTTATGTATGGTCGACTGATTATTAATCCATTTTCCACCGCCGAACCTCCCGAACCGGCCGAACAAATTCTAATTCGGGATCTTGAAAAGGAACAGAAAATTTTACAGTTTTTTGAGCAGGCTGAATTTAAGGTTAAGGAGTCACACATCTATCAAGACGATGAAGAAAAAATCTTCAGCTTTAATTGTGAAATACTTCCAGAACTACAGAAACATGCCGCGGTCTATTACAGTGATCGCTTTAAACAGTCCGGAGTTCGTAAGAAACCTCTTTTTACTGGACGGGTCGGTATTAATTGGCATCTAGACCTGCTTGAAATGAATTTTGAACTTGAAGGGGTAGAACAGGAAGAATTGGTATCTATCTGGCAATCCCTTCAGGAAAAGCGAAAATACCAGCGCCTGCGGGATGGTTCCCTGCTTTTTCTGGAAGAAGGCGGAGTGCAGCAGATGGCTTCCCTTGCTGAGGCCTTTGATTTGCAGCCTGCAGAATTGGAAAATGGAGCTATCCAGATGCCCAGGCAGCAAGCTTTTCAGTTGGATCAGCTTGTCCGGGATGAAAATATGGAGGGCTTGGTCCAAGATCAAGACGTGGAAGAACTGCTAGAAATGGTGCGTCACCCCGAAAAAACTGATTGCCCCCTGCCCTCCTCACTGGATGATGTATTGCGGGATTACCAGAAGACCGGGGTTCGCTGGATGAAGAATTTAGCTCGCTGTGGATTTGGAGGGATTCTGGCTGATGATATGGGGCTTGGTAAAACTCTGCAGGCGATTGCCCTGATAATATCGCAACAGGAAGAGAGCGTGGAGCCGCTCCTCCCGACCCTGATAGTGGCGCCGGCTTCATTAATTTATAACTGGGCCGCTGAAATCGACAAGTTTGCTGCAGGGCTTAAAGCATTGGTTTTGGGGGGAACCCGCTCAGAACGCCGGGAAATGCTGTCCCGGATCGGGGAAGCAGATGTAGTTATTACCTCTTATCCACTTTTGCGCAGGGATGGCGCCGCACTAAGTGATTTTAAATTTCACAACTGCATTTTCGATGAAGCTCAAAATATAAAAAATCCACAATCCCAGACGGCGCAATGGGCGCGTAAAATGCAGGCAAAGCATCGTTTTGCCCTGACAGGAACCCCCATGGAGAATTCGTTGACTGAGTTGTGGTCTATCTTCCAGACTCTTATGCCAGGTTACCTGCAGTCACACAAAAAGTTTATTCAAAAATACGGAGGCTCTATGGCTGATGATCCTAATGTTCGTGAGAAAACAGCTCATGCCCTGGCAACGAAAGTGCGTCCCTTCATCCTGCGCCGGGTTAAAAAAGATGTCTTAGAGGAGCTGCCTCCGAAAATCGAGCACCGTTATATTTCAGAGTTGACCCGGGAACAGAAAAAACTATACCTGGCTTATCTTGAACAGCTGCGCGGAGAAGCAAAGCGGAGCTTAAAGGAGGAGGGCTTTGAAAAAAACCGGATTAAAATACTGGCCGGGTTAACCCGTTTGCGGCAGATTTGTTGTCACCCTTCCCTGTTTTTGGATGACTATAACGGTGAAAGTGCTAAGCTACTGCAGCTGCAGGATTTGCTGCGGGAAGTTGTCAGCGGTGGGCACCGGGTTCTTTTATTTTCTCAGTTTACAGAGATGCTGCAGTTGATAAAAGATATGCTTGAGCGGGAAGGTCACCGCTATGTATATCTGGATGGTTCAGTAAAAACGGGTGAGCGCCTGCAGTTGGTAGATGAGTTTAATAATGGCCGGGCCCCGGTGTTTTTGATTTCTCTCCGGGCCGGAGGAACCGGCCTAAACCTGACTGGCGCTGATGTAGTTATTCAATACGATCTCTGGTGGAATCCTGCAGTGGAAGAACAGGCAGCAGGAAGAGCCCATCGTTTTGGCCAGGAGAAAGTAGTCCAGGTGATCCGGTTATTAGCCAGGGACACTATTGAAGAGAAAATTTACGATTTGCAGCATAAGAAAAAAGAGTTGATAGATCGGGTAATCCAACCGGGTGAAAGTTTCCTGTCAGCGATGAGTGAAGAAGATCTAAAAGAATTGCTCGAATTGTAGGAAAGCCTGCGGTTATAGCGATTGACAACAAGCGTTGACTTAATATCTAATTATTGTTTGAAAAACTTGCCTGGTCATGCTAGTTTATTAAAAGCGGATTTAAAATGGATGATTTTTTAGAATTGGAGGAGTTTAGTCTTGCAAGCAATTTATACAGAGCACTATTTGCCGAATGGTATCAGGTTGCTTTTTATACCGACTGATAAGTTCAAAACCATTTCGATGGGTTTTTTCCTGCACCAGGAATTGCGAGGGGATTTAGCGGCTTTAAATTCTCTTCTGCCTGCTGTGCTGGAGCAGGGATGCCGGCTTTATCCTGATAAGCTGACCCTGCAGCGGAAACTGGATAACCTCTACGGCGCCGATTTAGGATCGGATATTATAAAAAGCGGTGAAAGACATGTGCAGGCCTTTATGTTTGAATCAGCGCATGATAAATATTTAGGGGAAAACGGGCAATTGCTAAATGAAGGCATGTCTGTCCTGGGCTCGGTTGTCGGTGACCCACTAATTTCAGAGGATCGGTTCAGGGAAGACTATGTTAAGCAGGAGAAGCTGCAGTTGATCAAAGATATTAAAGCGCTGCTTAACGACAAGGCAACTTATGCTTACGAGCGGTGTATTTCATTAATGTGCTCAGAGGAAAGATTTGGCACCTATAAACTTGGCTGGATGGAAGATTATGATAGGATTGATGCAGAGGGGCTCTACCGTTATTACCAGGATGTTTTTTTCAATAATCCCCTCGATTTATATGTAATCGGTGATTTGGAGGAAAACCAGGTTTTAGAAACAGCCGGCAGGGCTTTTAACTTTTCCAGAAACAGCGCATCAAAAACCCTGTCTTTAACAGAAGTCAGTCGATCGGTGGAGCAGGTCCGCTATCACGAGGAAGAAATGTCTGTCAACCAGGCTAAAATGGTCCTCGGGTTTCGCACCCACACTGCTTATCAGGATGATCAGTATTGCCCTCTCCTGGTCTACAGCGGAATTTTAGGTGCATTTCCTCATTCCAAGCTGTTTATGAAAGTTCGTGAAGAGGCCGGATTGGCCTATTATGTTTTTTCCCGATTGGAAAAGCATAAAGGATTGATGATTATTGCAGCCGGTATCGACTATGCTGATCAACAAAAAGCGCAGGAAATTATTGGCTGCCAGATGGAAGATATGGCTGCCGGCAGGATTAGCGATACAGAGTTGGATAATACCAGGCATGGACTGATCAACAGGATACGTTCTCAGCAGGATAGCCCGGGTCAATTGATTAACTCTCATTTAGATGGCGCAATAAGCGGCAGAACCTACTCAGCAGGTGAGCTTATTAAAAGGATTGAAGCGGTTGACCGTAAAGATATTCAAGCGGTTGCTGAAAAGATAGAGCTAGATACGGTTTACCTTTTGAAACCCCGCAAAGGAGGCAAATGAAATTGAAAGAAAATTATAGATTGATCGAGAGCAAAGAATTAGATGAAACCCTTCACCAGTACAGTTTTTACCCCGGGCTTAATCTATATGTTTTGCCCCGGCAGGGTTACCAGAAGAAATACGCTGTCTATTCCACTCGCTTTGGTTCTATTGATAACCGTTTCCGGGTAGAACCAGAAAATGAAATTACTGAACTGCCTGACGGTGTGGCCCATTTTCTTGAACACAAACTGTTCGAAGATGAGCGAGGCAATGTATTTGATCGTTTTGCTGCCCTGGGTGCTTCGCCAAATGCATTTACCTCATTCACACAGACTTCCTATCTCTTTTCCTGCACCTCAAATTTTGAGCAAAGCTTAAATCATTTGCTTGATTTTGTTCAAGAACCATATTTTACTGAACAGACAGTGCAGAAAGAGCAGGGCATTATCGGTCAGGAGATCCAAATGTATCAAGACCATCCGCACTGGCGTGTTTTCTTTAACCTTTTGGAGGGACTGTACCAACAACACCCGGTTCGTAATGATATTGCCGGTACAGCAGAAAGCATTGCTCAGATCACTCCGGATTTACTGTACCGATGTTACAAAACTTTTTATCATCCAAGCAATATGGCTTTATTTGTAATCGGTGATCTTAATCCGGACCAGGTTGCCAGGCAGGTTGAAGATAACATTGCCGGTCGCAACTATCAGGCACTGGGTGAAATAGTCCGCTTTTTCCCGGAAGAACCTGCAGAAATCAACCGGAAGTGCAGTGAGCAGGAACTGGTCGTTTCTGAGCCCATTATGTTCCTTGGGTTTAAGGATCCGGTTGTTGATAAACTGCAGGGCCGGGATTTAATGCGTCGGGAAATACTGATGGAGTTAATATTAGATATTATCTTTGGTTCAAGCGAACAGTTCTACAATGACCTGTACCGCGACAATTTAATTGATGAAAATTTTGGTGCGGAATACACCGCTGAAATAAATTACGGGTACACCATGATTGGTGGTGAAACCAGGGACCCTGAAAAACTTTGCGAGCGGATCATGAATGAAATATCAGAAATCAGAAATACAGGGATTAGAGCCGAACAGTACGAACGGCACCGCCGCAAAATACTAGGTGGCTATATCAGGCGTTTCAATTCACTTGAATTTATTGCTAACAACTTTTTAGCTTACCATTTCAGGGGGACTGAACTTTTTGAACTGCCCTCCATCTTGCATGAAATAAAGCTGGAAGATGCTGTAAATTTGCTTGAAGAAAATCTAAACCCTGCCCTGCACACTGTTTCACTGATTAAGCCACCCGAAGAAGAGGTATGATCTATTCCGGGATTTTCAAAAAAATCCCGGCCTATTGATTTTTATGACCATGAGGGTTAAAATAGAATTATTGTTGTGCACAACAATGTGCACAAAGCAATAGGAGGATTGGTCATGAATAATTTTACAAAGTATGTTAATCCACATCTGGGTGAAATGCTCGAGAGCATCAAGCTCGATCAAAAATATGTGCGGGGTGAAGGTTGCCATTTATATGATGAAGATGGTAATCGTTATCTAGATTGTATAGCGGCCTATGGGGCACTGCCTTTTGGGCATAATCCTCCCCAGATTTGGGAGGCGATCAATTTTTATCAGGATAGTATGGAACCGAACTTTATTCAACCTTCGGCCCTCGATGCTGCGGGAGAGCTTGGACGCCGCCTGGTTGAACTAGCTCCCGAAGGTTTGCAATATGTTACCTTTGCTAACAGTGGAACCGAGGCAGTTGAAGCAGCTATTAAGCTTAGCCGCTCTGCAACCGGTCGTTTAGGTATATTAACCACCGAAAACAGTTTTCACGGTAAAACTTTTGGCGCTCTTTCTGCAACCGGTAATCCTGGTTATCAGGAAGCTTTTGGCGCACCGGCTGAGCACTTCAACCATATTGTCTTCGGAGATTTGGGGGCTCTTGAGCGAGAGTTGTCAGCCAACCCTGATTACTATGCCGCTTTTATGGTAGAACCAATCCAGGGTGAGGGTGGGATCGTTGAACCGCCGGCCGGGTATTTAGCTGAAGTTAAAGAAATCTGCAGCCGCTACGGAGTTCTGCTTGTCTTAGATGAAATTCAGACCGGCCT
>PWEB01000152.1 GCA_003553305.1 Syntrophomonadaceae bacterium | reverse complement strand
AGGATAACTATTGCCATTTTTCAATTATCTAAATTATATGGCACTTAGTATGCTTTGTCAATGCATTGATACCCCGATTATCCTGTCAAGCTTCTAGAGGATTTAGGATCGTTCTCTTAAATATACTCTAATAAAACTAAAGTGTTATTATACTAAACAAAGGGGGCCTGGTTATTATCTCCAGACCCCGTAAGCCTTAAATAATATGGAGCCGGCAAGAGGACTTGAACCCCCAACCTGCTGATTACGATTCAGCTGCTCTACCAATTGAGCTATGCCGGCCTGTATTACTATCATTATAGCGCAGAGAATACTTCTGTTCAATAACTAACTTTGATCAAGATAAACCTGGGCTAGCTGAATATAGCGACGATACATCTCATCCACAGTAGGAATCTGATCTTCATCAAAGGTCCGCACTACTTTACCCGGCGAGCCAATAACTAGTGAACGCGGCGGTATTATTGTCCCCGGCGTAATTAAGCTGCCAGCGCCAACCAGGCTGTCTTTACCGATCACAGCGTTGTTTAAAATAACAGAGCCCATCCCGATCAGGGCTCCATCTTCAACGGTGCAGCCGTGAAGAACGACATTGTGCCCGATAGTAACCTTGTTTCCGATATAGGTCGGAACTCCTTCATCAATATGCACGGTGGTATTATCCTGGATATTGCTTTCTTCTCCAATAACGATCTCGTCCATGTCTCCGCGAACCACGGCATTAAACCATATGCTGCTTGATGAGCCAATCTTTACCTTGCCGACAACATAAGCAGAGGGTGCGATATAAACTTCCTCCCCCAAAACCGGACTAAATTCCTTAAAACTGAGGACCGGCATATTATAGATTCCTCCTCTTCATTAATTATAATTTTATTAATTCAATCTCTCCCCACACAGCAATTTTATGACCATAGATAAGCAGGGCTCCACTTACTCCTTCAATTGAACTGGCAATCTTTAGGGCCGATTCAAGTTCATTTTCGTTTTTGACCTGGTTGCCAAGCTTGGTGGCCACAGCATCAGCAAGAGGGGTCGAGGGTGATGAAACTACAGCTGCATCAGCTTTACCCTGGCTCAGCGAGGGGCCAACGGTCCCTGATGAGGTACACACTCCAAGGGGAGTGCAATCCGGATCCACCCGCAGGGCAAGCTTACCGCTCAGGGTTGAAGTTCCGGCATAAATCCCGACATTTACAGGCTCAAGCACTTTAAGGAAAATGTCTCCCCCGTTTTCAACAACTACTTCTTTTGAAATATTGAACAAATATTTACCAACAGCTTCGGCAAAGGCCCCGGCTACAGATGCCATAGGCCCGACTCCGGCTAGATTCGATGATCTGAGCATAGCCCGGAATATTTCAGGAGCTTTTTCTTGCAACAAGCATGGTTCCAGGGCTGTAGCCAGGTGAGGATTTGCCGTAAGGTATGCTTCGAGCAGATTTCGCTTGTTCAAGACAAACTGTTCTACCCTGGCCGGAAGAGTTTCGTGGTATGCTGAGCTGTCAACCGCGATCCAAAGATCGGTCTCTTTAACTTTTACAGAAAAAAAAGTCAGCCTTGAGCCTGAAATATCCTGACGGTAAACTCTTTTACTGGTCATTGGGAATTATTGTTGTCAACCAGGGTTTCCATTGCCCGGGCCGGACAGGCTCGCAAACAAAGCTCACAAACCACACATTTATCATCAGTAAAACTGACTGTCATCTCCGGACGGTTAAAGACAAGAGCCTCCGTAGGGCAAATAACCGTGCAGGCGCCACAGTGAGTACAGCGTTCTGAATTCCAGATGATCTGCTGCTCCAGGCCCATTACATGTAACCCCTGTTCCTGCAACCATTCCAGGGCACGCTGATAGTCTATTTTTTTGCCGCTTAATTCCATCATCAGACGGCCTTCCTTTTTGGGGTTAATGTCAGCCCTGAGAATGTTAACCATCAGATTAAAATCTTTGATCAGATGGTAAATAGTCGGCTGTTCAACAACATGTGGTGGGTAACGAAGCACTATTTTTTGTTTGACCATTATCTATCTGTCCTCCTGGTTTTCAGGATCCCGCTGAGGCAATGCGTTTAACTTTATGCCTGCCTCCACAGAAGGCAAGCCTGCTGCCGGAATGGTAAGGGTAAACTGCCCGCCTAAAATCCAATCTTTCAGGGTCCCGGCAATCTCGCGCGCTCCAGCATAACTGGATAGAGATGCAGTGGGCACTTTCTGACCCTGAATCTTAATCATCCCGCGCTTCAAATCAGCATAACTGACCAGGCCAAGCGGTTCACCTTCTTTGTATGGATATCCCCGGTGATAATCTACAACGGGGGCCATCAAATCTTCATCGCGAACGGCACAGTATTTCATGATTTCTTCATTGAGAATCGGAATGGGAATTCCTACCCCTACCTGCATGGTGGCGCCATAGCCAAGATAGCTCAGCCCTCTCAGCCAGCGGGGTTTCATCTGCTTTAAATCCCCGGTCAGAGCAAGGGTGCCTGCCGGAGACTGAGGTGTTCCATTTTCTGCTCTTGGTGCAGACGGATTGTGCTGTGTCCCATGCCAGGCTACATACCCAATACCGCCGCCCAAAAAAATCCGGGTTCCCATGCCGATTGTTTTTAGCAGCGGATCATTGAAAAGCGGGCTCAGTTGGCCTGCGGAGCTATAATTAGCATTACCCATATTATTCTTGAGAATCCCCATGTAGGTGTAGATTGTTTTTGGGCCCAGGTTGACAGCCACATTGTAGTTCTGGTATGCATTCCGGGGATTATAGAGGGTTGCTTCATTGATTTCCGACAAGCGTAAAGTAGTATCGATTTTTTTCAGAGGGTAACAATCCGTACCATAAGCGCTTGCCTCCAACCTGACTTCCTTGCCAGCGACTAGATCTTCAATGACGTGCCCTCCGCCATAAACAAACCCCCCCGGGTAGTCATGATTGGCCGGGTCCGTTTCAGGTAAAGCTGTAGCACCTAAATATAGATCTACAGCAGCAATCCCGGCATAAGCAGGAACACTGTTTAAATGCACCTCACTAAGTTTAATACGCGGCCGGGGATGGCCAATATTTAAGAAGACGCCGGAAGAACACATTGGACCAAATGTGCCTGTAGTGACAACATCAACTGTAGCGGCTGCTTCAGCAACTCCCTGCTCCTCAACTAAGTCAGTTATTTCTTCTGCGGTAAAAACAACCGCTTTACCATTTTTGATTTTTTCATTGATTTCTTCAATGCTTCGGTTGACTTTCACAGGCCACCTCCTTTTTGATGATTTTCGCTAAGAACAAGCCAATTCATCGATGTAGGATTCAAAAACAGCATTGTATTCTTCAGGATGAGTCAGGAATCTAAAGGCCTGGTTGTTTTCTTTAAATGCACTGTAAAAAGGCAAACCAGTGATCAGGGAAAATTCTTCCATCGTAGTTACCGAACAGCGTTCAAGGGCCGGCAGTTTTGAGTAATTAGTATTTGGGACAAAGACCGGCACTTCTTCCGACTGCAACTCATAATAAGCGCCGCCCTTCATTTGTTGAAAGGGATTATGGAGGGAAGAAACCCCATCAGCCACCCAGTTACTCATAATCAAATAATCATTACCGGGATTAATTGTAACGTGTCCAAACCTTGGTGGTATCAAAACCTTATCACCAGGCTTGGCTGTAATTAAAATAACCTTTTCTAGTTGATCAGGATGACCGGGAAAGTGGCTCTGTATAAGATAATGTGCCCGACCGTTTAGTACTTCGTAAACTTCCGGCCAGGTCACACTGGTCCCCGGTTTATAGGGATCATAATGCCCTGCTGTTTTTACATATTCTCCTCCGATTGTCCCCGGACTAAGAACTGTTAGATCAAATCGCAACCCGGCTTGCCTGATAATTGGGGCATCTTCATCAACAGAAACCCCCCTGTACATGTAATAAAGATTAGACATGCCATATGCTTGACTGGCATCATAGAAGACATCCTTTATATCCTGAAGCCTTCGAATCTCGGGCTGATATTCTTCAGGAGTAATCCCTTCACCAAATATAATGCGCTCCTCTCCCGGGTCCCAGGTTAAAGAAAGGCCGCTGCTCTTGTATAAATCAACCATCTTGATTATACCTTCCTATCTCCTAATAGCATTTTTATTTTGAAGCAATCAGCTCAGCCAGATCAATTAACCGGCAGGCATAAGCCCATTCGTTGTCATACCAGGCTAACACACGGACCATGTTATCACCGATGACCATAGTTGACTGCCCATCAACTGTTGAAGAATAGGGATTTCCAGTATAATCAACCGAAACAAGGGGCAGATCGCTATAATCAAAGTACTGTGAAGATGATGCTTCCTTTTTAAAAGCTTCGTTAACAGCACTTGCAGTAGCATCTTTTTCTAACTCGGCAACAAAATCGACCAGCGATACTGTAGGAGTTGGCACGCGAATAGCACAGCCGTCAATTCGTCCTTTTAATTCAGGAATAACCTCGCCTACAGTCTTAGCTGCGCCTGTCGAAGTCGGAATGATTGATAAAGCCGCTGCCCGGGCCCTGCGAGGATCAGAATGTGGAAAATCAAGCAGCTGCTGATCATTGGTATAGGCATGGGCAGTATTCATCAATCCTTTTTTTAACCCGAAATTCTGATGGAGAACTTTAGCGACCGGGGCAAGAGCATTTGTCGTACAGGAAGCATTTGAAATTAGAAAATGCTCTTCGGGATCATAAAGATAATCGTTCACCCCAAGGACAATCACTAAATCAGCTTCACCGGGGGCACTGATAATTACCCTTTCAGCCCCGGCGTTAAAGTGAGCAGAAGCAGTTTCACGCGACCGAAACAGCCCGGTAGCTTCAATCACTAAATCCACATCTGCATCCTTCCAGGGAATCTCTGCCGGTTCCCTCTCAGAAAACGCCAGAACCTGTTCATTGTTGATCAAAAAACCCTGTTCATTAGATTGCACATCTTCATTCATAATCCCATAGACTGAATCATACTTTAACAGGTGGGCAAGAGAATCGCTATCTGATAGATCATTGATGGCGACAACTTTTACCTGATCCTGTTCCATCGAGGCGCGCATCGCCAACCTGCCAATCCTTCCAAAACCGTTAATGCCAATCTTCAGCACGAGAATCACTCCTTATATAAAATCAAAACCACTTTGCAGGAAACATCCTTAAAATTATTTTTGATAAGAACTTCTAAACTGATCAAAAATATTTTCCAGTTTACATAGTATATCATTAAAGCCTGCCTGCAACAAAGTACTTTTCCTAATTCTGAATCTTCCTAAGTCTCAGCATGGATGAGATAAATTGGGTTGGAATAAATCCAGGGACGAGGATTGCCGATCAGAGGCTTATAATATACTTCTACCCTGTAAACTCCGGGACCGGAAGGCTTGTATTCAAAACTGGGGGATGTTTTTTGGGCAACCAATTGACCATTACGAATCATACGAATCACTGCCCTTTTATGAGGGGCCCGCACATGCAAAGTTAACCCGGGATGAAAAATGGTTTCACCGCCCATTAAAACATTAGACCTGTCCAACGAAGCATAATAAGCAAAATTCCGTCCGGGAGAAAGACTATCAAATGATATATAGCAACACCCCTCCCGCAGGGCACTAAGAATTTGTTTTCTGGCTGTGTCAAAATCCGCGCTAAGCTCTTCATCTAGAACAATATAAGTATTGATCGTTTTAAAAATATAGCGGTAGGTAAAAACCTTTACTTTCAACAGGCCAAATAGTTTGTAGACTGTAGCATGTGCATCGCTGCTGCCGATCGCAAATACCCGGTGCCCCGAAATATTATAGCAGTCCCATAATTGTAATATTTCCCGGGGAGGAGCATCCATAGCTGCTTTACGATTAAAAAAGAACCGGTACAGGGTTTTAAAAAGTGAGGGATCACGGCCCCGCCAATGTGAAGTGTAATTCCAGATTTCAAGGCCGTTAAAGCAAAACACAGGCCAGTGCTTCCAGGGATAAGCTTTTCCTTTTTCAATGTAGGGGTGGCCTTTTTCGAAGGGATGGGAGATGAACCCTAGCCCGCCGGCTTCCCTGACCCGATCTATAACTACCTGGGGATTATTCTCATTAGATTCTATCAGGTAGTCCAGATCAAGAGCAAGGTAATGGCTGTGCAGCCGGTTAATTTCGGATCCCACCAGCACAACAACTCCGTTAAGAATTGATTCTTCAGACAGTCCTGCCAGTGTTTCGTGATCTGTAATGATCACAAAGCTGAGACCGACTGAAGCAGCATCAGCGGCTATTTGGTCGAAATCTCCACTCCCATCAGAATAAGAGCTGTGAACATGGATATTACCGGGATAAGTAAACATAGGGCAACCTGTTTGGTGATCGTTCATTTTATGAAAGCTTCAGGCTGATCGTAGTTTTCTGAAGGCAGGCATTCTAGGCGGGCACCAAGATTAGCCAGCCTTTCTTCAAAACCACTGTAACCGCGCCATAAATAATCAATATTCGATATTTGCGTTTTTCCTTTTGCTGTAAGGCCGGCCAGCAATAGAGCAGCTGCAGCCCTTAAGTCTGAAGCTTCAACTTGAGCGCCGCGAAGTTCATGGCATCCCTGCACTACTGCACGATTGCCTTCTACCATAATATTGGCATTCATTTTTTGCAACCCGGGCACGTACCTGAACCTGTTTTCAAAAATTGTTTCTGTCACCAGGCTGGTCCCTTCCGACAAGGCAAGTAAAATCATAAATTGCGGCTGCAAATCAGTTGGAAATCCGGGGTAGGGAAATGTTTTTAAATCTACACCTTTAGTACGGCCTTCTCCTCTAACTCTAACAGATAATCCATCTTCTTCTACTGACACACCGGTTTCCCGTAATTTTGCCAGCAAAGGCTTGATATGCTCTGGTAAGAGATTTGTAACAGTAACATCCCCACCGGTAACTGCAGCACTTAAAAGTAAAGTGCCCGCTTCAATTCGATCCGGAATTACCGCATGACGGGTGCTGCCCAATTCTTTTACTCCTTCAATCCGAATGTTATTTGTGCCGGCTCCACTAACTTTTGCACCCAAACTATTTAAAAATCCGGCCAGATCAACGACTTCCGGTTCGGAGGCAGCATTTTCTATAAAAGTGGTTCCCTTAGCCAGTGAGGCAGCCATTATAATATTTTCAGTAGCCCCCACACTTGGAAAATCAAGATAAATGCGGGCACCCTGCAGTTGTTTAGTTTTTGCTTCGATTATTCCCCCGGAAAGAGTAATATCAGCACCCATACTGGTTAAACCTTTCAAATGCAGGTCAACCGGACGGGAACCAATCGCACAGCCTCCAGGCAAAGATATCTTCGCTTTTCCAAAGCGGGTCAGAATAGGTCCGAGCACTAAAAAAGAAGCCCTCATCCTCTGAACTAAGTGACAGGGTGGTTCAATCGCATCTAAACGCATAGAATTAATGCGGAGTATTTCTTCTGCAGAATTATAATCGATAGAAGCACCCATCGACTCAATTACTTCAAGCATAGTCCGCACATCATGAAGATCGGGCACATCATCAACTATAACCGACTCCTCGGTAAGTAACGAAGCTGCAATAATTGGCAAGCTGGCGTTTTTCGAACCCTTTACCTTGACACTGCCACGGAGGGGCATCCCCCCTTGGATAATCAGGTCGTGCATTGTTTGATT
>PWEB01000260.1 GCA_003553305.1 Syntrophomonadaceae bacterium | reverse complement strand
CTCCGTGCAGTTCTTGACATGCCGTTAAATATCATGATAGCATTTAGTAAATGATATTAAATATTCTATCACTTCCATCTGATTTCTTAAGCTTATGAAAAAATATTTTTTGGAATTACTAAAGGCTTTAGATGATGTCGCCCATTTTTTGAGGGTCGACATTTGGCGAATGCCCATTAAAGAGTTGTCACCGGCTAAGCACTTTTTAATCACTCAACTGCGGGTGTTAATCTTAGCTTTGCGAGGCGTTCGTGAAGACAAGTTGCTGCTGCGGGCCCCGGCTCTAACCTTTTATTCCCTGTTAAGCATTGTGCCTATAGCAGCCCTGGCCTTTGCCATTGCGCAGGGCTTCGGACTGGAAATATATCTAGAAAGACAGTTAGAGGCAGCTCTAATCGGACGAGAAGAAGTGTTCCACTGGTTGATGGAGCTGACCGAAACCTTTCTGGCAGGAATTGACGGGGGCACAGTAGCTGCTCTTGGTATAATCATCCTCCTCTATACTATCACCATGCTTCTGACCAATATCGAAAAATCCTTTAATGAAATCTGGCAGGTCAGTAAAGGCCGCCCGTGGTCACGCAAATTCAGCGATTACTTTGCGATGATGTTTGTTGCTCCGCTCTTTTTTATCATGTCCGGTGTAGCCACGGTTTACTTGAATACCCAGCTTGAAGAAGTAAGCAGCGTTATCCTGAACCCTCTGTTATTACTGATTGTTCAGCTCATTCCCTACATCTTGATCTGGACCCTCTTTACGATCCTTTACATAGTGATGCCGAACACTAATGTTAATTTTACCTCGGCTTTAATCGCCGGTGTGGTGGCAGGAACTATCTTTCAACTGATCCAGTGGGGTTATGTGGCATTTCAAATCGGCGCAGCAAGGTTCGGAACCATGTACGGTTCATTTGCCGCCCTTCCCCTGCTCATGATCTGGATGCAGGCGAGCTGGATCATTGTGCTCTTTGGCGCAGAACTTTCTTATGCCAACCATAATGTGGCCAGTTACGAGTTTGAATCTGAAACCAGAAATATCAGCCCCTTTAATAAAAAGATCCTGACCCTCTATATCCTGCAGCTTTTAATTACCAACTTCCAAAAAGGAGAGAACCCGAGCACGCCCGAACAGGTCTCAAGTGTCCTGCAAATTCCAAACAGTCTGGTTCGCAATATATTAAATGATTTGAGCTCTGCAAACTTGATCAGCGAAACCGTTACAGAACATTCCAAAACAAGCGCTTATCAACCGGCGCTCGATATTAATACTATCAGCATCAAGATGGTTCTTGAAAGACTGGATCATGATGGCTTAGATATCCTGATTGCAAAACCATCACCCACCTTGGATGCATTGCAAAATACTTTGCAGGATTTTTATGACCTGCTAGACAGGGCAGATCAGAACAAGCTTCTCAAAGACCTCTAGCAGCAAAAGACTATGCATCCATTTCATAACCCGCATCCCGGGAAAAAATGTTAATCCAGCAAATAGCGTCCTGCTAATCCCATGCCCCCAGCTTCCCGGGTGAATCAGAAGCGAGCACAGCCATTTTTTTGTAGATGTCCGGGGCGTAGTTGTAAGCCCGGACCAGTTGATCGAGCTCATCCTTGATATTTAAAGGTTTAAGGTGCTGCTGCCTTCTAGGGCAAGCCCTGCTTAAAATTAAAACTTACAGACCGGGCAATGCTGCTTTTCAACTCATATCCTGGTCAAGTATGGTACAATACCTGATATAATGTAATCAAGAAAGACAGGGGTAGCGCTAAAGATGATAGAACTGGTTTACTCAAACAAGACCGAATGCTTATTAGAGGATTTAGCCGGCAACCTCCAGACTCGAAAAGTGAGCGGGACACATCCACTAGATCCTGTCGAATTGGTAGTTCCCAACCGGAATATGGAAACCTGGGTTAGCCTCGGCCTTGCACAATCCATGGGCATAGCCGCTAACCTGCGCTTCCGCAGGCTGGAGCGTTTTATCGGCGAAATTGCTGCTGAAGCCTGTCCGAATGAAATCAAATTGGTTGACCTCGACACTATTGAGGCCGCAGTTTTAACGATTCTGCTGGATGAAGACATGCTCAATGATCCAGCCCTGCAGCCTGTGCGCAGTTACTTATCCAGCGCAGGGATATCATCGCCTGATGCAGATCTTACCGCGGATGGAGCAGATCTGCGCAGGGTTCAGCTTGCTACAAGAATTGCTCACCTTTTTCAGGAATATATATTTTCCCGGCCGGAAATGATTTCCGCCTGGCGGGAAGGCGATCGCAGTAATAACTGGCCTGGTAAAGCTAAAAGATCCGGATTCGCCAGTGGTCCTTTTGCAAATCCCGCCTCGGCAGATCCATCCTTTGCTTCGACAGTTGCCTGGCAGCGCGCTATCTGGAGCGCTGTATTCGGTGAAAACGGGGTCCTGGCAAATCACCCGCCCGGGGAAAACAGCCGCTGGGCGACGCTTGATGATTTGGCCTTTGACGACAACCTTTTTGAAAAGATTCGGAGCAGAGGATTTCCACCAGTCCACATCTTCGGTGTTTCATATGTGGCCAGGATTTTTCAAATCCTTTTTGCCCGTCTTGGAGAAATCGGAACTCTAAGAATTTACGCCCTTAACCCCTGCGCCGAGTTCTGGGAAGATGTTGAAACTGACCGGGATTTTTTTCGGCGGCTGGAAAAGGAGCAAAACGCAAAAAGCTTATGGGTCAGCTCGGGCGAATCCGAAGAAAATGAAGATCCTTTCGGGCTCAACGAAGCAGACACGCCCGCGCTTCGTTACTGGGGCCGCCCCGGCCGGGAACATATCCGCCTGCTTGATGAACTGACGGATTGCGACTTTATCAGTGCTTTTACTGATCCATTAGATGAAAAAAGCGGCCTGCTTCATCATCTGCAAAGCGATATCCTCATGCGCAAACCGGAACGAAACCTGGAGCAGGAGAAAGACAGGCCGGGCAGCAAGGATGAAGATCCTGATCCACAGCAGACCACCACCCCACATTCCCCAGATCAAACCCTGAAACTGGTAGCCGCACCTTCAATACGCAGAGAAGTTGAATGGGTCGCCGATCAGATCTGGCGGTTAATGCGTGACGACAGGCCTCAACCCGGTCAGAGCCCCCTGCGCTTCAGTGATATTGCAGTTATCGTAAACAGTGCCGAGCGTGATCTGTACCTGCCTCAGATTGAGGCAGTTTTTGCTTCTTCCAATGATCTGCCCAGCAGCGTTTCTGATTTGCCGGGCTCCACAGGCAGCCGCTTTATAGAAGCAATGAGCATGCTATTACAGCTCCCTTTTGGCCGTTTCTCACGCTCTGAAGTTCTCAATTTAATCAGCCACCCCGCTGTGATTGATCGCTTTGATGATCTCAACCCTGATATTTTGGCCGGCATGACGGAGAATTTAGGCATCATGTTTGGAGCCGATCACTCTGATCATAAAGGCACCTATATCAATGAAGACGTTTATAACTGGGACCAGGGAATCCGGCGGCTCGCTCTCGGAGCTTTTATGACTGGAGAAAAAAGCGGCGATCAAAGAATTTTCGAGACAAACCGGGGCAGATGGCTGGTCGAGGAGATCCACGGCTCATCAATGAGTGCAGCAGCGCGTTTCGGTTTACTAGCCCGCTCGCTATTTGCCGATGCCCGCTTCGTTCGGGAACAGCGCTTAACCCTTTCTGACTGGGCCAGATTTTATTCTGCGCAAATCGACGCTTATCTTTACTCAAATGAAGGAGCCGACTCGCGGGATCGCTTGCGGCTTTTAAATGCTCTGAACAGGCTTGAAGTAATGGATCTTGGTTATGAAGTAAGCGGCCGGGTCGCAGCGGAAATTGCCCTCGGGGCCATTGAATCTTTAAGCGGCGGACGGGGACAGTATCTCGCTGAAGGCGTAGTCGTTTCCTCCTTCCTGCCGATGCGAGCTATTCCTTTCCGGGCAGTCTTTGTGCTCGGGCTTGGCGAAGGTTTATTCCCTGCCTCGGGGCAAAGAGATGCCCTCGATCTGCGGGCAGCGAAACGCCGGGCCGGGGATGTTGACCCTTCGGAACGGGACCGCTACATGTTCCTCGAAACCTTGTTATGTGCCCGCGACCGACTTTATTTGTCCTACGTTAGAAGAGATGAACAGACCGGCGACCCACTGCAGCCTTCCGCAGTAGTCCAGGAGCTGCTCCACATACTTCAAAGCGGCTACCTGGGCGCAGAAGGAATCAAAGCCCTTCGCCTGGAGCCTGCCCTGCGGCGTTATGACGATTTAACCGATGATAATGAGACCTTTATGGACGAAGCAAAAACGGAAGCCCGGGTTCAGGCGATCAGCAGTGACCTGCATGAGAGATTTTTTTCGGGTTCCGAGGCGCAGACCGATGAGGACTTGAGTGCCGGAGCGCCGGCAGTCGAGGAAAGTGCAGTTGGGGAAAATACGGCCGGAGAAAAATTTAAGAATATAAAACAAGTTTTAAGCCCGGAAGCCTGGGATAAGCTCTCCAAAATGCTCTTTCTTCCGGGAGACCCTCCTGCAGCCAGTTCAATCACCTCCATGCCCCAGGAAGCCGAGCTTAATGAAGAATCTTCCGTGGAGGCACCGATTTCTATTTCTATCTCTGTGATCAGGAAATTTCTGCAATGCCCGATGCAGGGCTGGGCATCTGCAATGCTCGGGCTTGCGGAGGAGGGAGAAGATCTTGCTGAACGCGAAGAAGAGGATTTCGAGGTCGGCAGATCCCTTGAAACCAAGCTTCTTCGCGATGTCTTTCTCGATGCTGCAGCAAACCGAATCACTCCGGCAGAAGCATACGAAGAAAGAATTACGCGATTGCGGCTGAAAGGTCATATTCCGGTTGGAGTCTTGGCTCAGGTCAATGCAAAGCGCCATCATATAATCCTCGGGGAATGGCAGGCCCGGGTGGAAAGTTTGCAAAGCATCGAGGAGCAAGCCTTAGAAACAAGGGACATCCCGGCCCCGTTACACCGGGTTCGCCTTGGCCGCTCCAGTGAACAATGTTCTACTGAAACCGTCCTTGATCCACTGCTATTAGATATCCCGATATCTGGCCCGGAAAAACCAGACCGGATAACACCGGTGCAGATCAACGGCCAGACAGAAGCGCTTTCTGATGACCGCCTGACTACGATTGCCTTTCAGCCAAATAAAAAATCCACCAGTCGAAGTGATGCCGTGCTGGGTCGCAGTTTCCGCTCTCTACTGCGGGGCATGGTCGACCACATAGTTCTTTCGGCTATGCATGAAGCAGGAACTGCCCAGCGGCGCATAGTTATCTGTCATGCCGGTGATCCTGATCAAAAAGGAACCATTGAAATACGACTTCGCCCGTTAGACGCAGACCGGGCCCGTTCGTGGCTGAAAGATGTGGTTACAGACCTTTTAAATGGCTCCCATGCTCACCTTCTGCCCTGCGAAGCTGTTTTCCTGGAATATAACGAGCAAATCAACTTGCAAAAGAAAAGCAAAAATAGCAAGACTGCTCAAACAGACCAGGGCCCCTCTTCAGTGAATGGTGAAAATTTACGACTCCGGGTTGCGGAGTTAACCGAAAACGAATGGTCCCGGTTTTCCAGCCTCTGGGGACCGGTGCCTTCACCGCGCTCTTATGCGCCACCGCCGGCCGAAGAAGCAGCCCGTCTGGCAGCCCGGCGTTTCGGCCCGCTATTTAAAGACCTTATCGACATGGAGGGTTTCTGATGAAGACGACCTACTACGAACGGCCCGGAATTCTGGCCAGGCCTGAATTAGAGCAAGGCCACACTATTATCGAGGCTTCAGCAGGGACCGGCAAAACCTTCACGCTGGAACACCTGGTCCTTGATCTGATCATTAACGACCGGGCTAAAATAGAGGAAATCCTGGTCGTCACTTTCACTGATGCGGCAACCCGGGAGCTTCGTGAAAGAGTCAGAGCTTTGATCCGTAAAGCCTGCGATGAAGGAGAAGAAAAAATACCTGATGGCAACCCGGAGGTTTACTGGAAAATCGATCAAACCACCAGGGGGCGGCTCCGTGATGCGCTCTTCCGTTTTGATGGTGCTGCTATCTCAACTATACACGGTTTTTGTCAGCGGATCCTCTCTGAACAGGCTTTTCTCAGCGGACGTCTTTTTGAACAGGAACATGGCGATGGGAAGGAAATGTTCGGACTGTCTTTCAGGGAAGAAATCCGAACAGCGCTGGTAGAAGAAGGACTGGTCGGTGCTTCTTTAAGGCTCTGGGTTGAACAGGATAACAGATTAGAGGAGCTGGAAAAGCTCCTTTACGACTGTCACCGGGAGGGCTGCCCTGACCGCTGTCCGGTTACTCCACTGTGGGATCCGGAAGGGTTTATAGGGGCGGCAGGCGAACTGCCCCCTCTGGATGATTTGAAAGCGGCGGGACCGAATTTATTTAGCAATCAAAGGACTCGCGAAGGATTTGAAAACCACCTTGAAGGACTCTTTAATGCTATCTCCGGCATAGAGGAATTAACCAATCCCCTGGAAGCAATTTCTCTTTTTATCGAATGGGCAAGTTTTAAGCGCAGCCTGGCCGGGGAAAAGGGCCCCCAAATTGACAATCTGCGCAGAGCGGCCGAAATGACAGGAGCACCTGAAATCCTGCGGGAACTTGCTAAAAAACTTGACGAGATGGAGCAGAGAGCGGCACCCGCGGGCAGCTTTTTCGTCTATCAGCTTCTGCCGCGGATCCAGGAACGTTTAGCGGCCAGGAAACAAGCGCTCGGACTGATTGATTACGATGATATGCTCCTCGGCGTGCAGGAAGCTCTTAGAGGAGATGGCGCCAAAGTACTTTTAGACTCGCTCAGGAAACGCTGGAAATACGCCCTGGTTGATGAGTTCCAGGATACTGATCCGGTGCAGTGGGATATCTTCCGGCGTATTTTCGTAGAAGAGACCAGGGAGCACCGTCTCTTTGTGATTGGTGATCCTAAACAAGCTATCTACGGCTTTCGAGGTGCGGATGTCCATACCTATGAAGTGGCAAAAAAATACCTGATCGGTCAGTGCAATGCTTCACGGGTGGCGCTGACCTATAATTATCGCTCCACCGAACCGCTCATTGATTCAATTAATGAAATTCTTACTATCAAAGATGAACAGGGATCCGACTTTTTCGACGGCCTGAACAGTTACGATGAACCGGTGCAAAGCGGAGACAAATCACTCGCCGCATGGGAAGCAGGAAGGCCTGCCGTTCCGGTTCAGCTTATCCATCTTCACGGTGGAGAGAAAGAATTAAATGCCGCGGCAGTTAAATGGGGCACGGCCTGCTTCATCGGAGAAGAAATAAAAAAGTTGATTGGCGAAGAGGGCCTTATGGTGGCCGGCAGCAAAAATAAAGTGTTTTCAAAAATCAAGCTGAGCGATATCTATATTCTGACCCGCTCGGCCAGGGAAGGACAATTGATCGGCCGGGCGCTTCGCAATTACGGTATACCCCACGCTTTCTACAAGCAGGACGGACTCTTCCAAACCGACGAAGCTCATGATGTCCATAGATTGCTAAACGCGATCAACACACCTACAGAACCCGGGACCCGGATGTCAGCCTGGCTGACCCCTTTCTTTGATGTACCTTTAGTGGATCTTCCGGACTGGCGGGACGCCGGTGAAAGTCATCCGCTGACCGGCCTGCTGCTCGAATGGAAGCAGTTGGCCGAAACACATGCCTGGTCCCGGCTTTTTGATCAGATTATTAATGGATCGGGGATCGTCAGGCGGCTTATCTTTG
This sequence comes from Syntrophomonadaceae bacterium, assembly GCA_003553305.1. Classification (GTDB taxonomy): domain Bacteria; phylum Bacillota; class Dethiobacteria; order DTU022; family DTU022; genus B1SED10-74M. The sequence continues at coordinate 46 of PWEB01000260.1, read as the reverse complement.
CAGGAAATGAACGTGCTCTGACTAACTATCTCCACTTGTTTGAATT
>PWEB01000241.1 GCA_003553305.1 Syntrophomonadaceae bacterium | reverse complement strand
TTTAGGAATTTATTTGCTGATTATACCTAGCGAAGATATTCGATAAAGGTGGTGGCCGTGATAAAATAAATCATTAGGCCGGTAACATCTTTGATAGTGGTTACAAAAGGGCCGGCTGTTATAGCCGGATCTATATTAATCTTATTACAGATTAGGGGAACCAGAGTGCCGATGAGGGCTGCCACACTGATTGTGGCTAACAGAGAAATACCGACCACCAGGCCGAGATAAGGATTGCCCTGCCAAAAATATGCTGCAATAGAGATTATCAACCCGCAGATTAAACCCAGGGTCACACCAATACGTATTTCTCTGAAAAAATAAGGCCAAACTTCGCTTCCATCTATTTCACCTGTTGCAAGCCCGCGCACAAAAATTGTTGAGGACTGGGTGCCGACGTTCCCTCCCATATCCATAATGACGGGAATAAATACAGCCAGGACAACAATCGCTTCCAGGGTGCTTTCATAACCCCCGATTACGCTGCCGGAAATAAATCCACCGACCATACTAATCAATAACCAGGGCAGACGCAGACGAACAACCTTGCTGACAGGGGCTTCGGTCAAACTCATATCGACTATTTCACCGGCCCCGGCAAAGCGGTATATATCTTCCGTAGCCTCCTGCTCCATAACATCAATTACATCATCCACTGTAATAATCCCCAGCAAGCGCTCTTGATCGTCGACTACCGGTACGGCTAATAGATCATATTTTGAAACAATACGGGCCACTTCTTCCTGGTCAAGTCCTGCATTAACCGAAATCACGTTGCTCCGCATGGCACTTTTCAGGAGGGTCCCATCAGAGGAAGCAATCAGATCACGCAGTGAAATTACGCCAATCAAATGGCCTTCATGATCGAGGACATAAACATAGTAGATGGTTTCTGCTTCAGGAGCGATTTCTCTTAAACGGGAAATGGCCTCTTCAACCGGTATATCAGCAGGAAGCGATATAAACTCAGTAGTCATAATACCGCCAGCGCTGTCTTCGGGGTACTTCAGCAGGCTGCCGAAATCGGCCAGTTCTTCTTCTCCGATTATTTCAAGTATCTCCTGCGCATTTTCAGGTGAGAGCTTCCCGATCAAGTCGGCGATATCATCAGAAGCCATGTTTCTAAGAATATCTCTGGAATGCGCTTTATCAATAAAGGTGATCAGTTCAGCTTGTTCAAAAATTTCCATTTCCTGTAATATAGCGGCAGCTTCCTGATCAGAAAGCCGATTCATCAATTCAACTTTTTGTTCAAAATCCAAATCTTCAATTTGCTCAATAAGATCGCCCGGATGAGTACCTGTTTTTAATTCACGACTAATCGACATGTAAATATTTTCAACGGACAAAGCTCTCACCCCCTTAATTAAGCTGTTCACATGGACTCAAACAAATTTATTATAGCACGCAAAAAAACATAAAAAAACCCCGCCGTGCCGCTCGCCGTTGGTTTTGAACTTATCTTTCCTCAGGTGGGTGCCCTCTCAGCTGTTTTGCAGGTCCTCTCTACAAAGGCGGCTGCGCTGCAGCTGAAGTCCGGGCTCCCATTCGATCAGTGTTGGCTCAAAACTTAATTGGTTCACGAACACAGCAGGGTCATACCTATAATTAACTTACTATTTTCAACAAGATCATAGCACAAAAAAACAAGACTGGCAATAGACCTTTAAGATTAAACACCTTCATAAACCCTTTAGATAAGGCAAAACAGTGGCCAGGGGTGATACAGCTATTTACTCTTCCTCTACCGTTTTCTGAAGCTCAATTTTTAACTCTTCCAGTTGTTTTTCGGACACTGCAGCCGGGGCACCAGTCATCAGACAGCTCCCGGTAGCAGTTTTCGGAAACGGGATAACCTGCCGGATCGAGTCATCTCCACTTAATAAGGCAATCAGGCGGTCCAATCCAAGGGCTATTCCACCATGCGGCGGAGCTCCATAAGACAGCGCTTCCAGTAAAAAGCCAAACTTCTCTTTACTTTCTGCTTCCGACAGCCCGAGCAGGCTGAATATTTTGCTCTGGGTGGAAGTATCGTGGATCCGCTTGCTGCCTCCTCCGATCTCCACTCCGTTAAGGACCAGATCATAAGCCTGGGCACGCACCGCTAAAGGATCGCTGTCCAGCAAGGGCATATCTTCTGCCCGGGGGGCCGTAAAGGGGTGGTGATCTGAGTCATAACGCTTTTCCTCCTTATTATAGTGAAACAGGGGAAAATCGATCACCCAGAGGAAATGCGGTTCTTTAGATATATCTGCAGGAGCAAAATGGGTGCGCAACGCTCCGAGTACCTGGCAGGTAATTTCCCAATCGTCGGCGACAAATAGTAAAACATCACCCTCTTCAGCCTCCATTCTCCTGCTGATTTCCTCCATCAAAGACTGATCAAAAAACTTGCTAATCGGTGAACGCCAGCCATCTTCTTCAATATATGCCCAGGCCAGCCCTTTTGCTCCCAACTGGCGGGCCTGCAAAGTCAAATCATCCAGGTCTTTTCGGCTCATACCCTTTCCGCCTGGGACACGCAGCCCTTTGACTGCTCCCCCGCTTTCAAGGGCTGCCTTAAAGACTTTGAATTCACTTTTTTGAGCAAGTCCATCAAGAGCGATTAATTCCATTCCATAACGCAGATCCGGCTTATCTGAACCAAAACGATCCATGGCCTCCCGGTAAGGCATCTGCAGGAAAGGTTTCTTAATTTCAACACCGAAAATCTCTTTCCAGAGCAAAGCCATCAGGCCTTCAGTGAGAGCAAAAAGACTTTCTTTAGTCATAAAAGAAGTTTCAATATCGACCTGTGTAAATTCAGGTTGACGATCAGCTCGCAGGTCTTCATCCCGGAAACAGCGCACTATTTGAAAGTAGCGCTCCATTCCGCTTACCATGAGCAACTGCTTGAATAACTGGGGTGACTGGGGCATGGCATAAAATGAACCGCTATGCATACGGCTGGGGACCAGGAAATCCCTTGCTCCCTCGGGAGTACTGCGGGTCAGCATGGGAGTTTCAATTTCCAGAAAATCGTATTGATCAAGATAATCACGAACTAATTTAACTGCCCGGTGGCGCAGCTGCATCCTCTTAAGCATTTCGGGGCGCCTTAGGTCAAGATAACGGTAACGCAGACGTAAATTTTCATCAACATTAATACCATCCTCAATGTAAAAAGGCGGAGTTTGTGACGTATTTAATATCTCCATCCTGCTGATACAGACTTCAATTTCACCGGTGGGGAGAGAAGGATTTATAGTTTCCTTTGAACGAAGGTGGACCTCCCCTTCCACGGCAATAACGTATTCACTGCGCAGGCTTTCAGCCTGGTTAAAGAGCTCGCAGCCCTGCTGTTTATTAAATACCAACTGTATTATGCCGCTGCGATCACGCAGGTCAATAAAAATAAGCCCTCCATGATCGCGACGTTTACTAACCCATCCTGTTAATTTAACCTCCTGGTTAACATGTTCTTTGGACAAAGCGCCACAATAATGAGTTTTAATTGCTGATCCTTTTTGATCAGGAAGCACAACTTCAGCACGAGAGGGGATGGTTGCAGTTTTTTCTGGCAAGCCTGTTTTCTGATTGTCACAGGCGAAGCGATCCACTAAAGCCTGCCTGCTCATTTCACTCTGTTCGCCATTTTCCATGTTACGTACGGTCACTATATCCTGTTTTATTTCATCTTCACCAATAATCACGACCTGACTATAGCCCTGTCGGCCGGAATATTTCATTTGAGCTTTAAGACTTCTTTGCAGCAAATCTGTTTCGGAAGCCACACCCTGTTCACGCAAATCAGCTGCTAAAGCAAGAGCTTCACCTTCTAAATCCTTACCGGCGGTAGCAATATAGACAGGAGGACTGATCTTGGGCAGATTTTTACTCCAGTCCATTGCTAAAAGAATTCTTTCCACCCCGTAGGCAACTCCCACTCCTGGAACATACGGTCCCCCGAGGTGCTCAACTAAGTGATCATAACGGCCACCGCCGCAGAGTGAAGCCTGGGCACCGGCCCCTCCGGCAGATATTTCAAAAGCGGTGCGGGTATAATAGTCAAGCCCGCGCACCAGATGAGTATTCAGGTTAAAAGGTATATCCAATTTCTTAAGCAGCTCTTTAACCCGGGTAAAGCTTACGTCACAACCCTCACAAAGATGATCGATCATGCGCGGGGCATTTGCTACCTGGGCGCGACAGCTTTCTTCTTTACAATCCAGTACACGCATTGGATTGTTTTTATAGCGTTTTTTGCAATCCTTGCATAAGCCGCTTTCCAGCTTTTCCAGAAAAGGAATCAGCTTTTTGCGAAAGTCCGGCCGGCATACCGGACAACCTACGCTGTTTAATTCTATAGAAAGATTTTCAATCTGCAATGATTTGAAGAAATTATAGCAAAAGCTTATTATCTCAACATCAGCAGCAGCGTGCTGCGCTCCGAATATTTCCAGACCAAACTGGTGAAATTGACGGTAGCGCCCTGCCTGGGGACGATCGTATCGAAACATCGGTCCGCTGTAATATAATTTGGTGGGCTGAGGCTTTTCACCAAGATTATGTTCTAAATAGGCCCGGGCTACAGCAGCAGTCAACTCCGGACGCAGGGTTAAATCACGACCGCTGCGATCTTTAAAACTATACATTTCTTTTGAAACGATATCACTGTCTTCACCAACGCTGCGGGCAAACAGTTCAGTTTGTTCAAAAGCTGGGGTTCTAATTTCACCAAACCCATAAAGGTCACAAAAATTTTTAAAGCTAGACTCGAGATATTGCCATTGCTTTGCTTCATCCGGTAATATATCGCGTGTTCCACGTGGTGCCTTGTAGTTCATCTTCAATCTCCTCTCAAATAATCCTTAAAATTGCTTTTTACTATCGAGCAGCATGGTCACCGGGCCGTCGTTATCAACATTGATCCGCATTGTTTCCCGAAAATGACCCGTAGCCACGGTAAGCCCGATCTTATTTAAGCGGTTGCAAAAATCATTATATAATTCTTCAGCTTGTTCCGGCGGCGCTGCTGCAGAAAATCCCGGCCTTCGCCCTTTGCGGCAGTCACCATACAAGGTGAATTGGGATATACAAAGGACCTTTCCCCCACTTTCCTGCACTGAAAGATTCATCAGGCCGGCTTCATCTTCAAAAATTCGCAAACCCGCTATTTTAGGGGCCATATACTCGCTGTCCGCAGTGCTGTCTTCACGGCCAACACCAAGGAAAACGACCAGTCCCGGGCCGATTTCACCAACAGTTTCTTCATTTACCTGCACATTTGCTTCTTGCACACGCTGCACTACAGCTCTCATTTTAATCCTCCGTTAGAACCGCAAATATAGCGGCGGACTTCAAATACTGCCTTGATTTTTTTTATCTTGTTCATGATTTGTTCAAGATGTTCTTGATTTCTGACTACCATGGTCAAATGGATTGTGGCAACATTGTTCTTGTCAGCTTTTGCATTAACAGCTGTAATGTCAACCCTGCTTTCATTGACCAGGGTCATAATATCGGCCAGCAAATTTTTGCGATCATCGGCGAAGACCTCTATGTCTACCGGGTGATCGGTTTCGGCTTTCCCTTCCCATGATGCTGCAAGGAAGCGATCTTTTTCTAGATCCTTCTGCGCAAGGTTCGGGCAATCACGGCGATGGACGGAGACACCACGGCCGCGGGTTATAAAACCCACAATTTCATCGCCCGGGACAGGGTTACAGCAGCGGGCAATCCGGACGAGCAAACCATCTAAACCTTCTACTGAAACTCCCATCGAGGAATGTTTCGGAGTTTTTACCTGCTTAAGTTCAGGCAGGGCATGCTCTTTCTCCTCTTCGCCGTACTTTCGTTTATATTCTTCGCGCATCCGGTTTATAACCTGGTTTACAGTCACTCCTCCATAACCAACTGCACCATAAAGATCCTCAACCGTCATAATATTAAATGAACCGGCCACTTCTTCTAAAAGATCGCTTTTAAGGGAGATTCGTTGTTCAGCACTAATCCTTTTAATCTCTTTTTCAAGCATTTCGCGGCCTCTTTCAATATTTTCTTCGCGCCGCTCTTTTTTAAACCAGTTGCGGATTTTATTTTTTGCGTGAGAAGTTTTGACCTGCTTTAACCAGTCCCTGCTTGGAGCGCCCTGCTTTGAGGTGATCACCTCAACCATGTCCCCGGTATTCAATTGATAATCAAGCGAAACCAGGCGCCCGTTAACCCGGGCTCCCGTACAGCGATTGCCGATATCAGTGTGAATCTTATAAGCAAAATCCAGGGTGATCGAACCGGCGGGCAGATCGACAACATCACCTTTGGGAGTAAAAACAAAGACCTCATCTGTAAAAAGATCGCCTTTCAGATCCTTGATGAAATCACGTGCATCGCGGTAATCATGCTGCCATTCCAGGAGCTGGCGCAGCCAGGTCAGCTTTTCATCCGGGGCCTCACCATGCGGTGATTCTTCTTTATAGCGCCAGTGAGCAGCAATACCGTATTCAGCGGTACGATGCATATCCCATGTCCTGATCTGAATTTCAGCCAACTCATTTTCAGCAGCGAAAACGGTGGTATGCAGGGATTGGTACATGTTTGGCTTGGGCATGGCTATAAAATCCTTAAAGCGGCCCGGAATCGGTTTCCAAATAGTGTGCACTATCCCCAGGGTATGGTAGCAGTCTTTTACATTATCAACTATGATGCGCACCGCGGTAAGATCATAAATTTCACTTAAGTCTTTGCCCTGACTTTGCATTTTGTTATAAATGCTATACAAATGCTTCGGACGTCCCTGGATTTCAGCTTCAATCGATGCTTCTGATAAATAATCCTGTAAAATCCAGATAATCCGGTTAATGAAGTTTTCGCGTTCACGTCTTTTCTTGGCCAATTTGTCAACCAGTTGAAAATACTCATCGGGCTGCATGTAGCGGAAAGCAAGGTCCTCGAGCTCCCACTTGATCATATATATTCCCAGGCGGTGAGCAAGGGGCGCATATATTTCAAGGGTTTCCCGGGCGATTTCTTTTTGCTTATCGGTATTTAAATAACGTAAAGTCCTCAGGTTATGGGTCCGGTCAGCCAGCTTAATTAAAACTACCCGAATATCCTGGGCCATAGCTATAAACATTTTACGTAAAGTTTCAGCTTGCTGTTCTTCCTTAGAGGTAAAGTCAAGCCTGCTCAACTTGGTGACACCATCTACAAGGGAAGCAACTTCTTCGCCAAACTGATCATGGATATCATCAAGGGTAACTGAGGTATCTTCGACTACATCATGAAGAAGCCCTGCAATAATCGTCACCAGATCAAGCTCTAACTCTGTAAGGATCAGGGCTACACCGAGAGGATGGGTAACATAGGACTCCCCGGATTCGCGCAACTGTCCGGAATGAGCTTTCATAGAAAAATCAAAGGCTTTCTCCACCAGCACCCACTCTTCCATGTCTGGATAATAGCGCTGGATTCTTTGTTTCAGTTCATTCATTTTATTCTCTTTTATAGTCAAATCAATCATTCCCCGGGCAATATGTGTTTAGGATTAGTATAAGCCTATTAACTATAATACTAGAAAAAGGCATTAAATTCTACAGGGTACCATTTTTAATCGCTGCCAAGACTTTGAAAACAGGAAGCGATCTCTTCAGGGGGGGCTTCAAGGAGTAGTTTCTGGAATTGCTCACAGTTTTCACGCAGCTCTTTTGTAGCTTGATAAGTAGCAGAGGAAACAAGGCACTCCGGCCAGTTATGATTTATCTGACCTGACTGGCGGGTTAGATACCCGTTTTCGAGCAAACCGATTTCGGAAAAGATACTTTCAGCCCGTTTCCAAAAACTTGGAGCAGGCTTAAAATCAACTTTTTGTT
>PWEB01000169.1 GCA_003553305.1 Syntrophomonadaceae bacterium | reverse complement strand
TCGCTGATCAGAATGTGCGCAGCTTACTGCAGGCAGGGTGGTTGTTGATAGATGGGCCATTTAAAGTTAATGAACAGGACTACAACCTGCCTTTCCGGGGTTCCCGGAATCAACGCCTGGTTGATCTGCCTCGCTCACTTGCCCTGAGCGAAGCTGTGGAATGGTTCAGTGAAATGAACTGGGTGGTAGAACCGCCAGGCCGGGGCAGTAAAACAGGTTGATGATAAAAGAAACTGCCTGTCAGGGAGGTCATTATTGCCTGATCTAAAAAACAGTTTCAAGCTTTATAAAAAAAGAGAGCTGGCCTACCTGCAGACCCCTATTTTGGCTGAAACCGGATATGTTGAACATGGGTTTTCAACACGGCAGGGCGGATGCAGCAGTGGTCCTTTTATGTCTCTGAATACCGGGTTTCACACCGGTGACGATCAAGCTAATGTGCTTGAAAACAGGCGCCGCTTTTTTGAGCTGTTTAATTGCGATTACCGATCAATTGTTTCGGCTGTTCAGGTCCATGGAACAGAGTTCCATGTTTTCCATAGATCTGATAGCGGTGAAGGGGCCCTGCCGGATAATGCCCGCCGGAATTGTGATGCTTTGATTACCGAAGAACCACACCTACCGCTGACTGCATTTTCTGCAGATTGCCAGCTGCTATATTTTGCAACAAAGCAAGACAGTCCTCTTGTGGCGTTAGCTCATGCCGGATGGCGGGGCACGTTAGGAGATATAGGCGGCAAGGTAATCCGTTATCTGGAGGATAATTATGGGGTTGATTCCAGTCATTTATTAGCCGGTTTAAGTCCGACTGTCTGTAAACATTGTTATATCATAGATGACCAGGTGGCCGAACAGTTTAAGTCTAAAGGTTGGGATAGCCTGCCCTATCTTGAGTTTGCAGCAGGATCCGGAGGATGGAGGCTCGATCTGACATCGATAAATACCAGGCAGCTGCTAAAGGCTGGAGTAAAATCAGAAAATATTGCTTCTAACCAGTGGTGTACATCCTGTGACCCGGGCTTGTTTTATTCGTACCGCCGGGACAAAGGGTTAACCGGTAGAATGCTTGGCTTTATTGCGATAAGCAAAACTTAATAAGTTAAAAATCAGGGGGCAGAGCCGGTTGAGTGAAAAACGCAAAAAACAGGCTAAACAGCGTTTTAAGGTTTTACCAGGAGAAGGCCGGCGGTTTAGCTTTACTCATTTGAAGCAGGCTTTAATTTATTATGTACTATTGCTCTTGGCGCTGGTAATAGTGGTTCAAGTTGGTTACCACTGGTTAGGGGATCAATTTCTAACCTGGCGACTGCAGGTGGTAACTGCAGAAGAAGGGATTATGGAGCAGGAGCAAGAGGTATCCGGCCTGATAACTCGTCAGGAAGAATTAATTAAAGCTCCTGACCATGGAAAAATTATAGAATTAGCATCACCGGGCGAACGAATTCCCGTTGACAAAGAACTTGGTACCCTGGGAGTTCTGTCCAGGTCTGAGATAAATGCTTTGCGTAACAGCGACCAGGAAAACGATGAGGAAAATGACGATGAAAGCGAGCAGACCAACAATCAAGAGGTTCCTGCTTATGTTTCAAATGATCAGCTGAACCTTGAAAATAAAAAAACCATAATAAGCGAAACTGCAGGATTGTTGTCAAATCATCTGGACGGCTTGGAAATTTACAGCGGGGCTTATTACATGTCAGAAGAAGAATACCTGGCACAAAAACCGGAAGCATTTACCTATCAAGAAAATAGCCTGGTTGAGCGGGGAGAGCCGATCCTTAAAATTGTTAACAACTGGCAGTGGTATTTTAATGTAATTATGCCTCTGCACCCGGGACGTGAAGTAGCCGAGCAGGAGGCTGTCAATATTAAATTTGATTTTGCACCTGGAGAAGTAGTTAAGGCTGACCTTGCTGAGCATGAGATTGATCAAAATAAAAGAGAAGTTCGCTTAACTTACAGTATAGAAAAACAAATCCAGGATTTTGAAAAAGTGCGCTGGGCAGAAGCATCTTTACTGTACTCCAGGCATAGGGGTATAATAATTCCCGAGCAGGCTGTTATTGAAAAGGACAGCACAACCGGTGTTTATCTGAACCAGGGTGGAAGAGTAGTTTTTCAACCAGTATATATTGTTAACAATCAAGATGAAAAGGTTATGATTGAAGGGTTGGAGCCAAACAGCATGGTTATTACCCGTCCCGATCTGGTCGACGAAGGCCAGCGCTTAAACTAAACAGGGAGGAACAGTCCTTTTGCTGACTGAAAACTATAAAAAGGTCATCGAGACTATAAATGAAGCCTGCCGGCGCTGCGGCCGCAGTCCGGAAGAGGTTACATTAATCGCGGTCACCAAGATGGCTTATCTTGAAGATCTTAAGCAGGCTGCTGCCCTTGGTATCAATAATTTTGGAGCTAACAGGGTCCAGGATGCGGCCAATCAAATTGCTGTTCTGCCCCGAGCCCGGTGGCATTTTATCGGGCATTTACAAACAAACAAGGTTAAAGATGTTCTCCCTATTTATAGATCAATTCAGACTCTTGACCGTCATTCTCTTGCCAAAATGCTGCAGCGTTGCGCAGAAAGATTTGACCGGGTAGCCGAAGTGTTAATCCAGGTCAATATATCAGGTGAAGAGAGCAAATATGGTCTTGCTCCGGAAGATTTACCGGGATTTTTAAAAGAGATAAGCTATTTTGATCGTATTAAAGTCCGCGGTTTAATGACTATAGCCCCTTTTTTTGACGATGCTGAAGCAGTGCGGCCTTACTTTAAAAAACTGCGCCAGCTGCGAGATCGGAATGCAGAATCAGAGGCTGAACTGCCCGAGCTGTCAATGGGAATGACCAATGATTACGGGGTGGCCATTGAAGAAGGCGCGACTCTAGTTCGCATTGGCAGCGCCCTGTTTGATAGAGCCGATAGTTGAGGGCAGCCTTGATAAGGCTTAAGGTTACAGAATATCATGCTGAAAATAATCGTTCCTTGATTAAAACGCATAAAATTATAACTTTGAAAGCAGGTGGACAAAAATGAACATATTAGCAGAAGGGTTACTTGTATTTTTTCAAATCTATTACTTTATACTTTTGGGAAGAATAATTATGTCCTGGGTTATAATGGGTTCCGGTGGGGGAATGGGCCCTGGTGGTAATGAAACAATTACATCTATCTACCGGGTTTTGTATGGTTTGACTGAACCTTTGCTGGCACCGTTGCGCACTGTACTTCCGTCCGTGAGAATGGGGATGGGGTCACTGGATCTGTCCCCTATCGTTCTGTTAATTCTTTTAAGGATAATGCAGCAAATTATTATTCAAAACATCAGATTTTAGGAGCAGGAGGCTGATAAATGAGTTCCGAATCTCCCCTTTTAGAAGCAGAAAAACAGTGGTTGGAACATTTTACACGCAAGTTAGATGAAGTGGAAGGAAACAGGACCTCTAGCACAAACTTTTTAGATCCACGTCAACTTGAACTTGCCGAGTCAGCCCTGCGCAAAAAAGAAAACCTGTCTTACACGGTATACGGAGGTTATTCGCAGGCGGAAAGAAACGCTCTTTATATTTTTCCCACCCAACATACAGGAGCGCTTCCTCCGGTTACCGCGATAAAAGTGGAGTGGTCCGGCAAAGAAGATAAAGTCGGTCACCGAGACTTGTTGGGAGCTGTTCTGGCCCTGGGGTTGCGCCGCGATCAGATCGGAGACATTGTTATGCTGGAAGAAGGTGGGGCGGCAATCATGGTTATTGATTCGAAAGCTGATTATATATGCACAAACCTTTTATATGTTGGCCATATGCCGGTAGACTGTGCCATAATTGAACCCGATCAGCTGCCACTGGCTAAAGAGCGCGGCAAAGAAATACAGGGCACTGTGGCAAGTTTGCGGGTGGATTCCGTTTTATCACTTGGTTTTGGAGCTTCCAGATCTAAGGTTGTTCGCCTGATTAAAGGAGGGTTGGTTATAGTAAACTGGCGCCTCATTGATTCACCGTCTTTGCAGTTAAATGAAGGTGACCACGTTACTCTGAAGGGCAAAGGACGCCTCTTTATTCATTCAGTGGAGGGGGAAACCCGTAAAGGGAGAATACGCCTGAAATTAAAAAAATATAGTTAACCCGGCAGGAGAAGCAGACCTATTGTCGAAAATACCATATATTGAAATATGAGAGAAGTCAAAGTATTTTGATATGCCTTTTGCAGCGAAAAAGTTAGATTGTTTCTGTAAAATTTAATTGGGGAGGGTTATAAATGAGTATCACACCGATGGACATACAGAATAAAGAGTTTGAAAGGTCTTTTAGAGGCTATGATATTGAAGACGTCGATGAATTCTTGGACCGGGTGGCAAAAGATCTTGAACAGCTTACCAGGGAGAATATGGAATTAAATGATCAACTTAGCCAGATGCAGGAAAAAAACAAGAACTATCAAAAGTTAGAAGGAACTATGCATAATGCCATTGTTGTCGCCCAGGAAACAGCTGAAGAGGTCAAGCAAAACGCCAAACGTGAAGCTGATCTGATCAAGCGAGAGGCTGAAAGAGAAAGGCAAAGAATAGTAGAGGAAGCCCGTAATCGCGCCAATAAAATATACTCTGAGCAGGAAGAGCTTTTTAAAAAGGCTTATATGTTTAAAATGCGTTTTCGATCATTTATTGAAGCTCAACTTTCTAATCTTGAAAATGAAGACTGGTTGAGTGAATTGCAGGAGGATCAGAGCCCTGGAGAATCGAAACAGGATATTGATGCACAGCCGGATTTTGAATCAATAACCGGTTTTGATGACAAAACGGATTTCCAACCGGACTTTAAACCTGATATTGAGCCGGACTTTGAACCGGAAACGGATTTTGATGCGACAGCTAGTTTTGATATAAAAAGAGACTACGATCCAGAACTGGATTATAAACCACAGTCCAAAGATAAGCCGGAAGCAGATCAAAAATTCAGACCGGAACCAGAACCCAAGTATCAGCCAGAGTCAGAGTTTGAACCAAAATTCGATTTTAGCCCACAGTCTGATTTTGATGCTGATCGGGGACCTGTCCGTCATGACCGTGAACAGATCGAACATGACCTTGATCAGAAGAGGCAAGGGCGCGATTTTAGAAGGCGCCGCAGCATGGATCGCAGTCAGGATCAGGATCAGGATCAGGATCAGAAGCAAAATCATGATCAAGATTCCGATTCAGATTATTAGCGCTTGCCAGTTGAGGCTAGATTGATTTTAGAGCTTTTACATGCTACAATTCGATTGACAAGCAGTGAACGGGATATAAAGGTAGGAGATACAGCTTATGCAGAGAGCCGGTTTAAGGTGAGAGTCCGGCTAAGCTGTCCTGCTGCAGATCACCCGGGAGCTTCCGCTCCAAATTCTCAAACCGGGAAGAGTAGGTGCGGACGGTCGTCACCGTTATTGGCAAGTTAAAAGAGGCCGGCAGGCTAAAATGCGGCCAGTAGGGTGGTACCGCGGGAGAAATCTCGTCCCTGAAGAGGGGCGATTTTTTTATTGTAGACCAAAGTTAAATTAATTATGTGGAGGGAAATAAAAACATGGATTATCGAGATACCTTGAATCTACCTAAAACCGACTTTCCAATGCGCGCTAAGCTGCCCCAGCGTGAACCGGAAATGATCGAGTTTTGGACAAAAATGGATATCAACAAACTGGCCCGGGAAAACCGCAAAGGGGCTCCTGTCTATATACTACATGACGGGCCCCCTTATGCCAACGGAGATATCCATATGGGCACAGCATTGAACAAAGTGCTTAAAGATATTATCAATAAGTATAAAACGATGCGGGGGTATGACGTTCCATATATTCCCGGCTGGGATACGCACGGTTTGCCTATCGAACACCAGATTATTAAAACCAAAAAGATTAATCGCAAAGAAATATCAGATCTGGAGTTTCGGAGGATGTGTCACGATTACGCCCTGGAGTACGTTGATCTGCAGCGAAACCAGTTTAAACGTCTCGGCGTCCGCGGAGACTGGGAGAATCCTTACCTGACTCTTGCTCCCGAGTTTGAAGGCCGTCAGGTAAAAGTTTTTGGAGCAATGGCTGAAAAAGGTCATCTCTATAAAGGTATGCGGCCGGTTTACTGGTGCGCAAGCTGTGAAACAGCCCTGGCTGAAGCGGAGATTGAGTATGGCAATAAAGTCTCCGAATCAATTTACGTCAAATTTCCATTCATTGATGATCGCGGCCTTTTGGACGGGGCCGAGGATTGTTACTGCCTGATTTGGACTACCACCGCCTGGACAATCCCGGCCAACCTGGCTATTGCATTACATCCCGAACTGGATTATGTTCTGGTTGATGCCGGTTCAGAAAAGTACCTGTTAGCCGAGGGATTACTTGAAGAGGTTTCCTCTTTGGCAGGGGCAGAAAAACCCTGGCCGATCCTGAAACGGTTTAAAGGTCATGAACTAACCGGGCTGCGTTGTCGTCATCCCCTTTATGATCGCGAATCGATTCTCCTTACCGGGGACCATGTGACCCTTGAACAGGGTACCGGATGTGTGCACACTGCACCCGGGCATGGTCATGAAGACTTTGCAATCGGCCAGGCTAATGACCTTCCGGTGTTAAGCCCCCTTGATGACAGAGGGATTTTTACCGAAGAAGCCGGCCAATATGCCGGTATGCATTACGAAAAAGGTGGCAAGCAGGTCATCGAAGATTTGAGAGATCAAGGGGTGCTGATTAAGTCCACTAATCTTGAACATCAGTACCCGAACTGCTGGCGGTGTAAGCTGCCTGTTCTTTACAGAGCGACAGAGCAGTGGTTTGCTTCGATAGATGGCTTTCGCCAGGATGCGCTGGATGCAATTAATAGGGTCAAGTGGACTCCGGCCTGGGGAGAAGAGCGGATTTTCAATATGATAAAAGAGAGGCAGGACTGGTGTATTTCCCGCCAAAGAGTCTGGGGCGTACCGATCCCTATATTTTATTGCACATCCTGTGAAACACCGTTAATTAACGAGCAAACTATTGAAGCAGTCAGTGCTCTGTTTGCGAAAGAGGGATCGGATGCCTGGTTTATCCGGGAAGCATCCGAGATTCTCCCCAAAGGTACCAGCTGTTCGGAGTGCGGCCATGAACAGTTCAGAAAAGAAACTGATACCATGGATGTCTGGTTTGATTCCGGTTCCAGTCATGATGCAGTTTTAGAAACCCGTCCGGAGCTGCACTGGCCTTCAGATCTTTACCTTGAAGGCAGTGACCAGTACCGCGGCTGGTTCCACTCTTCACTGCTTACAGCGGTTGCCACCAGGGGCGAACCACCATATAAGGCAGTACTCAGCCATGGCTGGGTCGTTGACGGCGAAGGGAAAAAGATGTCTAAGTCGCTGGGGAACGTGATTGCTCCGGAAAAAATAATTAAGCAGTACGGTGCTGATATTCTCAGGCTCTGGGTTACATCGGCTGATTTCACTCATGACATTCATCTTTCTGAAGATATTCTAAGACAGTTGATTGAAGTATACCGTAAGATTCGTAATACGACCCGTTTCCTTCTTGCCGGCTGTTACGATTATAATCCTGATTTGCATGCTGTTGATTACCAATCGATGGAAGAGCTGGACCGCTGGGCCTTATACCGGCTGAACGGACTGGTTGAGCGGGCCACTAAAGCTTACGAAAGTTATGAATATCACCAGTTTTATCATGCTCTCCATAATTTTTGTGTTGTTGACATGAGTAATTTTTACCTCGATATTATTAAAGACCGCCTTTACTGTTCTGCCCCTGATGATCCGGGGCGTCGCTCAGCCCAGACTGCATTAATGACTATTCTGGAAAACCTGGTTACAATGATGTCACCTATCTTGACCTTTACTTCTGAAGAACTGTGGCAATATCTGCCTGGTGAACGCAAGCAGAGCGTGCAATTAGCGGACTGGCC
>PWEB01000231.1 GCA_003553305.1 Syntrophomonadaceae bacterium | reverse complement strand
TTCAAATCTATGACTTGAGTGTTCTGGATCAAAATAATTATAAATAATACGACCATAACCAGTATAGCAATTAATTTAGGCTTCACCCTTGTTTCACTCCTTTCCAGAAAAAAGTTTTCAGCCTGATTCATTTACTTAGTTAAAGATTCTTCAACTATTCCGAAATTTCCTGCAAAAATATAAAACTTATTATCAAACAACTTTTACTCCCTGAATAATTTTGGTATAATTAAACTGAAAAAATGAAATCATAGAACAATCAAAAATAGCTTCAAGCTGAGCGAAAGCATAGATTCCGAATCATGATGATCAATCCATGCAAAGGAGATTTGATACAAATGAAGATTTTAGTTTGCACAGATGGATCAGAGCAAAGTCAAAAAGCTTTAGACAGAACAATTACGATTGCCAGGGGGGATGATGCCTCCGAAGTTGCTGTAATATATGTTTATGATCACGCGCAGGATTTATCCGGAATAACATCATACAAAGATCTTTCAACGGAAGAAATAGAGAAATTCAGAAGAATGGTAGAAGATCATAAAGAAGAAAAAAACGAGATTTTAGATGATGCTCTGAAATTCTTGGAAAAAAACAACATCAAAGCCCGGGCCATTTTTAAAGAAGGCCACCCCGCCCGGACTATAGTGGAAGTAGCCTGCGAAGAAGGCTTTGACATGATTATTATTGGCAGCAGGGGACTTAGTGGATTGAAAAGAATCTTTTTGGGCAGTGTAAGCAGCGCTGTAGTGCAGCAGGCAAAAAATGTTGATGTGCTAACTGTAAAAAAAAACTGATTGATATATTACTGTCTGACGGCCTGATTGATTTTTGCCTCCGGTAAACTTTAAGCGGGGGCTTTTTATTATATGCTTTAAAAGCAGGCATCGATAGATTAACCATAGTTAATCACTATCTTTACCCGGAACTGCAACTTTTTGATATAATTTTAACAGGGGTTGTTTAGAGTTGAGAGTAATCGCCGGGACGGCCAAAGGAGCCAGGCTAAAAGCCCCAAAAGGCATAGCAGTCAGACCGACCTCTGACCGGGTTAAAGAAGCTCTTTTCAGCATACTGGGCATCCGTATAAATGATTCTTTGTTTCTTGATCTTTATGCCGGGAGCGGGGCGATTGGTATTGAATCATTAAGCAGGGGGGCCAGGGCTTGTGTGTTTGTTGATCATAAAAAAGAAAACATCTCTTTAATCAAAGAAAACCTTTCTAAAAGCAGGTTGACAGAAAAAGCAAGGCTTATACCGAACGATGCTGAAAAAACAGTGTTTAAACTAGCCCGGGAAAAGTTCAAGGCGGATCTGGTTTACTTAGATCCGCCTTATGCCTGCAAAAATATTGCTCCGGTTGTCCAGAGCATTTTTAGCTATAAAGTCATCGATATAAACGGTCTGCTTGTTGTTGAACATAATACTAAGAACCGGCAGTGGACTGAAGAATTCCCTGTTACCAGGGAAAAAAGATACGGCGATACCTGCCTTACCTTCATTGCACCACCTGATATCACCTGAATAATTTTACCGCAATTCTTCGAGAACCTCTTTCAGTGCAGCGAGAAACCGTTTGTTTTGTTCACCGGTTCCATAAGTAACCCGCAGATGGGTTGGGAATCCAAAAATATCACCGGTTCGAACAATTACCCCTTTTTTGAGCAAAGCTTCGAAAGCCTGCCGAGAATCAACCTTTACATCAACAAAGCAGAAATTAGCCTGGTCGGGTACAGCATTAAGGCCCATTTCAGCAAAACCTGCCGCTACCTGTTTGCGTGCTGAGCTGACCATCTGGCGGCTGCGCTCCAGGTGGTCTTTATCTTCGAGGGCGGCCATAGCAGCTGCCTGGGCCATAGCGTTAACATTAAATGGTTCACGAACCCGATTTATATCAGCGGCAATTTCCGGTATGGTGATCCCATAACCGATGCGCAGCCCGGCCAGTCCGTAAATCTTTGAAAAGGTCCTTAACGAAATCACCGGATACCCTTCATTAATGTAGTCCATCCCGTCGGGATGATCAGGATCAGTGGCAAACTCGTGATAGGCCTGGTCCAAAACCAGGATTACTTTGTGAGGAAGCTTTTCAACAAAACCAGCCAAATCCTTTTTGGAAACTGTTGTTCCAGTCGGATTATTGGGGCTGCACAAAAATATCAACCTGGTTTTTTCATTGACCTCGTTCAAAATACCCTCGAGATCAAATTCAAAGCTCCCTTCTTTTAAAGGGACCTTGCGAATTTCTCCACCCATTAAGCGCATCGCAAAGACATATTCGGAAAAACTGGGTTTGGTCATGATCGCCTCGTCTCCCGGATTTATATAGGCCAGAGTCAAAAATGAAATTAGTTCATCTGATCCATTGCCAAAGACGAGTTGATCCGGTGAAACACCAAGCTTTGCTGACAGGGCATTTTTTAGGTAATAAGCATTGCCATCCGGGTAAATATGCATTTGATCGACTTTTTCCTGTATTGCTTTCACGGCAAGAGGTGAAGAACCCATCGGGTTTTCATTAGAAGCCATTTTAATGACGCCTTTCAAACCAAGCTCTCTTTCAACCTCTTCAACTGGTTTTCCGGGTTGATAAGGTTTAATAACCTGCAGGCAAGAACGCATTTCCGGTTTAGACATTGTAATCCCTCCACATTTTAATCTAGTATCAATAAATCCACACCATATTAATTTGCTATAACCCTTGTATTATCCTTTAACATCTGTTATAGTCTTACAATAATATCATAGATAATGGCTTTGAAGGGGATAAAAACTTTGACAATCCATCCAGAGAAGGGCTTGTGTAGCTGGAAAAGCCCCCGGTAGTCTAAGCAATAAGCCGCCCCGGAGCTGCTGTGCTGAAAGATTATTATATTTTTAAGCGCAGCCGGTTGCAATACCGTTAATTTTAACGAGAGGTTCAATATTTAGCTTGCTAAATGTGGACAACTAGAGTGGTACCGCGGTAATCTGCCCGTCTCTTTTATTAAGAGGCGGGCTTTTTGATTTCAAAAAGCACTCTAAAAACAAAAAGGGGTTACTTAAATCAAGGGAGGCATTTAAAATGAGTATTGAATGGCATAATTTTTTCTCCAATCGAACTAGAAATATTACCGGTTCACAAATACGGCAGTTCTTTGCCCTGACCGAAAAGCCTGAAATAATATCTTTTGCTGGGGGATTTCCGGGTAATGATTATTTCCCGGAAGAAGATATATCTCAGGCCCTGACCAGACTAATCAGGGAAGATAGCCGGCAAGCCCTTCAATACAGCCCTACCGAAGGAAGTTATGATCTGCGCAAGGTGTTAAGCGAAAAGATGAGCCGGGACGGAAAATCATGTGAAGCTGACAATCTTATTATTACTGATGGTTCTCAGCAGGGCCTTGATCTGCTGGCTCGCATCTTGATTAATGCAGGTGACCCTGTTTTAGTCGAAGAACCAGCATATATCGGCGGAATGAGCGCCTTTAAATCTTATGGCGGGGTCACAGTGGGCATTGAGATGGATTCAGAAGGCCCTATTCCGTCCAGCATGGAACAAACCATAAAAAAACATACCAGGGATGGTCGGCGGCCCAAGGTTTTTTATACCGTACCCAATTTCCAAAACCCGACTGGAATTACGACCAGCCTTCAACGTCGTTATGAAATTTTAGCCCTGGCTTCCCGCTATAATATTATTATCATTGAAGACAATCCTTACGGAGATCTCTACTTTGAAGAAGATGTCCCTTTAAGCTATAAAGCGATCGATCGTGAAGACCGGGTTCTATACCTCGGTTCTTATTCAAAAATTCTCATCCCCGGAATCCGGATTGGATGGTTGGCCGGCCCTAAACCACTCATTGAAAAAGTGAGTATGGCCAAGCAGACTGCCGACCTTTGCTCCAGCTCACTGGGCCAACAGTTAGCATACAGTCTTTCAAGGAATGGCTTTGTCGATAAACATATCGGATTGTTAAGGTCATTATACCGTGAAAAAAGAGATGCCATGATTGATTCGATGGAACAGCATTTTCCGGCCGGAATCAATTTTAGCAGGCCGGGAGGCGGCTTTTTTATCTGGGTCAACTTCCCAGCTTACTATCCGGCCAGCAAAGAATTGCTTGATCTAGCGCTGCAGCAGAATGTGGCTTTTGTGCATGGAGAAGGGTTTTCAAGCAATGGCGGCGGCCTGCACAGCGCGAGGTTCTCTTTTAGCCAACCCTGCATTGAAGATATCCTTTTTGGAATCAGAACGCTGGGAGAAATTTTCTGGGAAGTCGAAGCAGATTGCTCTGTGAAAATTGCCAGCCAATGATTTAATTACAAAGGGACTGTTCGAGATTTATGAAATGAAATATGTTTATCTCATCCAGATCGTGTATAATAAACTTGTAAACATCTTAATTAGGTGCTTTAATAGAATCGGAAACTAAAACAAAAAAAGGAGTGTCCGATGTCTTCTCTGGTTATCATAGATAGTGAGTGCGCAAATTTAAGCAGTATCTTCAAAGCAGCAGAAAAAGTTTTTCTAGAACCTTTAATCTCAGATGATCCGCAGGTTATTGCTTCAGCTGACGCAATTATTTTTCCCGGAGTTGGTTCTTTTGCCCATGCTGCCTCCTTAATCTCCAAGAAGAAACTTACCACTTCTTTGCATGATGCCATAGCAGCCGGAAAACCTTTCCTGGGGATTTGCCTGGGCATGCAGCTTCTTTTTTCCAAAAGCGAGGAGTCCAGCCTGAGCGGTAACAATCAGCCGGATGAGGGCTTGAATGCTATTCCGGGAGAAGTCAGACGTTTCCCGGAAGGGCTACCGGTTCCCCATGTCGGATGGAATAAGGTGAACCCGGTTTGTGAACATCCCCTCTTTGCAGGCTTGAATGACGGGGCTTACTTTTACTTTACCCACTCTTATTATGCCCTTCCGGAAAAAAAAGATTACATTCTCGGCCTGACCGAGTACGGAATTTCTTTTACTTCGGCAGTTTATAGAGGCAATCTTTACGGAGTTCAATTTCATCCCGAAAAGAGCGGCCAGGCAGGTTTGCAACTGCTCAGTAATTTTGGTAAGATTATAGCCGGGAATCGGCAGATAAAGACTGAATTTTAAGGAGATCAAAGTTATGCTGGCAAAGAGAATAATTCCCTGTCTGGATGTGCAGGACGGCCGGGTCGTCAAGGGGACCCGCTTTCTTAATTTAAGAGATGCTGGCGACCCTGTGGAAAGAGCTAGTTTTTATAACCGCGAGGGCGCCGATGAATTAGTTTTTTTAGATATTACCGCTTCCGTTGAAAAGAGGCAGACCATCATCGATGTGGTGGAGAAAACTGCGAACGCTGTCTTCATTCCACTAACTGTGGGAGGCGGAATTGACAATTTGGATTTCATGCAGGAACTCCTGCAGTCAGGCGCTGATAAAGTTTCTTTGAATACAGCAGCCTTGCAGAACCCGGAATTGATCCAGGCCGGGGCCCAACGTTTTGGCAGCCAGTGTATTGTTGTCGCCATTGATGCTAAAAGGGTTGAGGTTTCCTCATCTGGAAGTGATGATTTAAAGTGGGAAGTCTTCACCCACGGCGGACGCAACCCGGCAGGCCGCGACGCTGTTGAATGGGCAGTTACAGCTGAAAAGCTTGGGGCAGGAGAAATTCTGCTCACTTCCATGGATGCAGACGGAACACTTGACGGGTACGACACCGCTTTGCTGGCAGCAGTTGCCGGAGCAGTCAATATCCCGGTTATTGCCTCCGGCGGAGCGGGAAATTTAGAGCATCTTTATGAAGCGCTGACTAATGGTCAGGCCCATGCTGTGCTGGCTGCTTCCATCCTGCACTACGGCACTTACAGTATTGCAGATATTAAGGAATATCTGACCGCAAAAGGAATTCCGGTCAGACCGGTCAATATTGATTGAATGAACATCTTCTGTCAGGGGGGTTTTAAATGAAAGAACAGGGAACTTTTAGAGTAAAAAAAGGAATGGCCCAGATGCAAAAAGGTGGGGTGATTATGGACGTCACTACAGCGGAACAGGCCCAGATTGCTGAAAAATCTGGTGCTGTTGCTGTAATGGCTTTAGAACGTGTACCAGCAGACATCAGGGCAGCCGGAGGTGTGGCCCGTATGGCCGATCCGGCAATGATCCTGAAAATAATGGACACGGTAACTATACCGGTCATGGCCAAGGTAAGAATCGGCCATATCACCGAAGCGCAGATCCAGGAAGAGTTGGGTGTTGATTATATCGACGAAAGCGAAGTTCTCACCCCTGCTGACGAGCAATACCATATCAACAAACATCTCTTCAAAGTTCCTTTTGTTTGCGGCGCGAGGGATTTAGGGGAGGCTCTGCGGCGTATCTCCGAAGGAGCAGCGATGATCCGGACCAAGGGAGAACCGGGAACCGGCAACGTGGTTGAAGCAGTGCGGCACATGCGCAAAGTAATGGATCAAGTTCGCCAGGTAATCGGTAAAGCTGACGATGAACTGGTAGTTCTGGCCAAAGATATGGGGGTTTCGCTGGACCTGCTCCAGGAAGTTAAAAAAGAAGGGCGCTTGCCCGTAGTTAACTTCGCCGCTGGAGGAATCGCTTCACCGGCCGATGCAGCCCTGATGATGCAGCTTGGTGCAGACGGTGTTTTTGTCGGTTCAGGTATTTTCAAAGCGAAAAATCCTCAAAAAGTAGCCGAGGCAATCGTCAAAGCGACCATGCATTACGATGATCCCAAACTGCTTACTGAGGTATCCAAGGATTTGGGTGAAGCAATGCCCGGACTCGAGATGTCCACCCTGACCGATGCAGACCGTATGCAGGACCGGGGAGCATAAATAAATTAGGAGTTTAGCAGAAAATGAAAATCGGGGTCCTATCAGTTCAAGGGGCTGTTTCTGAACATTTAAAACACCTTGCTTTGTGCGGTGTTGAGGCTGTTCCTGTAAAAGATACAACAAACTTATCCCGGGTCAACGGCTTGATCATCCCCGGGGGAGAAAGCACCACCATCGGAAAACTAATCGAAGCATTCGGGTTAACCGGGCCAATCAGGGAACGCAGCGAAAAAGGCAGCCTTGCTGTATTCGGAACCTGCGCCGGAATGATCTTGATGGCCCAAGAGGTCTCAGATGGCATCGCAAGGCAGCCGAAACTTGGCTTGATGGACATCAGGGTTAAGCGCAATGCTTTCGGCCGCCAGCGAGAAAGCTTTGAAACAGCATTCAAATTCAATTCATTTGAAACGCCGCTGCCCGGTGTATTTATCAGGTCACCGCTTATCGAGACAGCCGGACCAGGAGTCGAAATCTTAGCCTCTTTAGAAGAAGGAAGCGTTGCTGCTCGCCAGGGCAACCTGCTGACAACCTCCTTTCACCCGGAACTGACTGATGATTTGCGGGTTCACCAGTATTTTGTTGAGATCTGCAAATCTCTTAAACAGTCTTAGTTAATATGCCAAAGCTATAAAGCAATCAAGATGTTCTTCGGCTTCCGACCAAGAGTCGGCATCTTCATTGATCAACAACCCAGCTTCACCCTACTGGTAAAACTTAAGCGGCAGAAAAACCCCACAAACAGATTCTTCTCCGGATATGGCCTTAGATCAAGTTTTTTATTCCCACTCGATAGTGCCCGGTGGTTTGGAAGTTATGTCATAAACCACTCTGGCCACAGCAGGGATTTCACCGGTAATCCGCGCTGAGACTTTCTCCAGCAAATCATCACGCAGTCGGGCCCAGTCTGCAGTCATCGCATCTTCTGAAACTACTGCTCTTAAGGCAATGACCGGCCCGTAGTGTCGTCCGTCTCCCTTTACTCCGACCACTTTCACATCGGTTAAAACCGCAAAATACTGCCAGAGCTGATCGTTCATCCCGGCCTTAATAATTTCATTTCTAAAAATTGCATCAGCCTGCTGCAAAAGATCTAGTTTTTCAGCTGAAACCGCACCAATAA
>PWEB01000226.1 GCA_003553305.1 Syntrophomonadaceae bacterium | reverse complement strand
TTTAAGAGAACGATCCTAAATCCTCTAGAAGCTTGACAGGATAATCGGGGTATCAATGCATTGACAAAGCATACTAAGTGCCATATAATTTAGATAATTGAAAAATGGCAATAGTTATCCTGGGCACCGGAGGATTCTAATGATGACCAGCTGCCTGATGGTTTATTTCTCAAATGGTGGAACAACCGACAGGGTTGCACGATCTATTGCAGCTGGATTAAGCGATATGGGTTGCAGGGTTGATCTTTTTAATATTAAAGACGATAAGCCGAGAACACTCGATGGATATGAAATACTTGGCATAGGTTCACCGGTTTATTATTATCGCCCTACTTTTAACATATTGGATTACCTTAAAGAGCTGCCTGATTTAAAGGATAAAGCTTTTTTTTCTTTCATCCTCTATGGAACCTATAGCTATGATGCTTTACACAAAATGGAACACATCCTATATTCTAAGGGCGCACGAGGATTAGGCAGTTTCCAGTGTTTTGGTGAAGATTATTTTCTGGGTTATTTAAAGCGAGGAGTGCTGTTTTCCCCCAATCATCCTTCAGAAAGGGAACTTATTGAGGCAAGTGTATTTGGTAGAGATGTATCAAATTGTTACAAAGCTAATGGCCCGGTAAAAATAGAAAAACAAAGAGGCGCTCCATTGATTTATGCTATGGAACGCTTCTTTTTAAATCAGTGGCTAACCAAAAATTTTTACAGCCGGTTATTCAAGGTTGATCGGGCCAGTTGTACTTCTTGCGGTATCTGTATGGAGGAATGCCCGGTTAACAACATTGCTGATGCAAAAAATGGACAACCTTTGTGGGGAAACAAGTGCATTCTATGTCTTGCCTGTGAATATAAATGTCCTGAAAATGCGATTTCTTCACCTCTAAATCTCCCGGTATTTGTCCCGTTTATGAATTATAACGTGCGGCAAGCTTCGGCTGATCCGGAAATTGAAAATGTCCGGGTTAAGTATAGCCGGGACATAATAGAAAGAATATAATTGTCCAGATGCTAAACATGCGTTTGATTATTCTCTCATACCTAATGGCAGCTAAGTGGTTTCTGGCTCCACTATTTTTTGCAAGAGGTAACACTAATCGTGATTTTAGGCAGAAAGGGGGTGAAATTATGACGGTTGCAAGCAGGGTTGATCTTATGAGAGAGTTTGTTAGTAGCTGTGAAGCTAACGATGTGGATAAAGTATTGACTTTATGCACGGAAGACATTGTGTGGGAAACCCCGATGGGTAATTTTAAGGGTAAAGAAGAGATGAAGCATTACATGAACTGGATAGCTGATACGGTTCAAGATTTTAAGCTAACTGAAACCGGAAACAAGGTGGTGGAGCAAGGGGACAAGGCCTTTTTCGAGCACACAATGTCCGGAGTGATGCAGGGTGAAAAAGTAAGCTACTTAGCAATTTGTGCCTATGAATTCGAAGGTGATAAGATATCAAGATTGAGAACTGTATTCGACAGGTTAACGATAGCGGAGCAGGCATCTTCAGGTCAGTTTATTCCTAAAAAGCTGGTTAATACAATAATCGGTCAAATGCAGAAAGGGTTAAATTAAATTTTGGATAAAACTGAAATATCAATCAGTGTTTCTGTTTTTTAAATCACAAGCTTACAAATTAATCACGTATTTTTCATGTGGCCTTTGAAGTCTTTAAGAACAAAGGCCTTTCTTTGTTTATAATTTGCGTTGACAACTCAGGAAGTCCTGCATAAACTATTCTTTTTGCTCTATTTCCGTAACACATTCGGTTTTGATTTTTTCAACCAGGTACTGAAGAGCATCTACGACATGGGGTCTAATGTCGCCGCCGATGAGGACATACATGATGTCATCCCCAACTTCCAGCTGACCTTCATTAAGCCACGTCTTAATATAGAATATGCCATCCATCTTTTGAGTTTCTGTAATCGCCTCATCAACTTTCAATGCATCATAAGAAAATTCCATTCTCGTTACCAGCGAACCATCATCATGCCCCAGGCGAACCCTTGCTTTAGGTGTTTTGCGTACAACACCATTATGAACCAAAAACATCCCTACCCTTGAAGCAACCCGATCCGCTTTGGCTTCCTTGAGCCATACATCAATGGATGGAGGGGTTTTTTTATGTATTTCTTTACCCATAGTTTGTTATGTTCCTCCTGATTAAAGTCTTTGACATAGTCATGTCCACTGAAGCTCATTTTGTTCAAGCCTTTTCGTCGACTTTACGAAAAACCCTTATGGCTAAGCTTAGGTCTTTTGCAAAGATAGCTTTATTCTCTTCATTATCGTGAGTAGATTTTTTTGGCTGCATCATTGGCAGCAATTGCTGCATGGCGTAAGAAGTCTTGAGCAATATGCAAGCGGGACTGTTTTAGAGCATATCGCTTCGATTTATCTTCATCGACAGGTTCATACATATAAGTATCCATGGTTACCTCAACCTGAATGACATGAACATCGTTGTCCGGATCGCTGTGGATTCGCGTGATAAAGCCCCCTGAATAAGGGTCATTCTTGGCAAAAGTCAATCCCAGCCCGTACGGCTTGATGCCTTGCCTTAGAGAGTTTACAAAGGCCGAAATTATTTCCGGATGGGCTGAAGTGTCATCCAGAGTGCCTACTACAATATTGTCCCGCTCCTCACCTTTGTCATGAACCCTGCCCAACCCTACCGAAGTCATTGAATGCGCATCGATTACAAGGGCATAGCCCTGCTCACGTTTGAGATTCTCAATCAGAGTGCTTAGGATGCCGTGGTAAAGATCATAATATTCCAAGATTCTTTCTTCCTCTGATGGTGCATATGAATTCTCCAGCATCAGCTCATCTTTAATGTTGTAGTACTCTGTTGGGGGATTTGTAAGGTGCCTGGGAAGATCTTTGCAATCTGAGCCATTTCTGTCCCGGTTCATATCCACAAAAAATGGAGCAAGCCTGGAAATTATTTGGAGCCCTCCTATGGCTCCAAAAAGGATATCACTAAAAAGATCTATTTCCAAAAGGGATTTAGAATCAAGTGTAAAATTGTCCTGATACTGCGTTGGTAATAAAACCCCGGAATGAGGAATAGATAGAATAAAATCAGGACTGTAAGGTCGAAATTCAATTAAATCCCTTGTAGGCAGGGTGTACTTTTCATCGCTAAAAACATCAAACACTTTCACTGCTTCCGAGTGCGCCTGATAATGATAATTGACATCATCCCATCTAGTCGAGGGGTGAGTTGCAATGTCTATAACCCCTGGCATAACAGCTTTTGGCATGCCTAGTAGTTCACGTTCCAACCGGTCCATTACCATAGTGCCGAGGGATATTCCATACAACTCGAGCAGTCCTTTTCCTCCTGGAAAGGCATTTAATTCAATTACCTTTCCGGATGGCAGCATATCTACTGATAAAAGTCGAA
Organism: Syntrophomonadaceae bacterium; assembly: GCA_003553305.1. Lineage (GTDB taxonomy): Bacteria > Bacillota > Dethiobacteria > DTU022 > DTU022 > B1SED10-74M. The sequence goes on along the minus strand of PWEB01000226.1, from coordinate 4,605 downwards.
TTTCAGGAAAAAAACTCTGAGCTTTCCTGGCAATTTGCTCCTGTTCAGGGGTTATGGTGTGAGGCAGTTGAGTGGCCCCTAAACTATAATTGGTTTTCCATTCGCCAAGCGCTGATTCCCGGTGCATGCTATCTATAATATCGCCGTCAAAAAAAGTCACAACTATGTCGCCCTGGTTTACTTCCGGGCAAAATTCCTGCAGGAGAATTTGATCGTATGTACTAAGATACATATTTATCACCTCGGCGATTTCCGGATCTGCAAATTCAATCCGGTGTACCCCATGGCCGCACCCGTAGCCAAATCTGTCTTTTAAAACAAAGTAACCGTCCCGGTTGGGTAATTTTTGCAAAGCCTCCATTGCCTCAGCGAGAGAATTTGCAGGATAGGTTAATGGCTGTGGGAGGAAGGGGGCCCGCTTAACGAGCTCATATTTATCAGTAGGGGAAAGAGTAGCAGTAACACTTTCCATGAGGATGCCGTGATCCTCGATGGTGCGAATGATGTCAAGGTTGGGTGTCCCGGAGTGTCTGACATCGTCTGCGCGGAAAAAGCACAGGTCAAGATCACTTAGTGGTATCGGGCGTTCATCAATTTTCCTGAGCATAATATAGCACTCTAACGGATCGGTTTGCCAGCTGGTAGGCAACTCAAGGACAGAGACTTTTGCGTAAGCTTCGCCCTCATGAAAGAAGAGATCCTGCATACTAAAATGATAAATTGAATGCCCGCGTGCCGCTGAAACACTCAATATTTGATTTATCCCGGTATTATACAGATCGACTTCGAGGTTAGAGTAGCTAAGCCGTTCACTTTCAAAGGCAATGTTAAGCAAGCGTTGATTCTTCTCCAATTGTAAAGCCTCCTGTTGCCAGATCTTAAGCATTAAAGCTTGATATTACAGCCTAAGCAATTATAGCTATTTTCTTTTGGTTTTGTCAATTGTATGTTGCTATTTAGGTTGGATTTTAAATGAGTGATCGCGGGTTCTTTTAAAAATCTGCGATTGTTGATATAATTAAATAGTTCTTTAACCAGTCGATAAGTATGGTAGTAGACTGGGGGGAGGGATCACCGGCCTGGTCTTGTGGTCCAGGGCAAGATTATTATGTAAGTGATCCGTTGCCCCTGGTAGGATTATTCTATTAGTTGACACGGGAGGCATGATATATTTGCAATATGACCAGTTTAAGGAACGCCTGATTACCGAGATTGAGAATTTAGCCCCGGAAGTAAATAAATTAAACGATCAACTTGCGGATTATCCGGAATTAGGAGGGGAGGAGTACAATTCTTCAAAAGCTATAGCAGACTTGTTAGCCAGTCATGGTTTGCAGGTTGAAAAGCCCTTTGCCGGTTTGCCGACGGCATTCAAGGCCAGCATAGAGGGTGAAGGTGATAAAAAGATAGCGCTCCTCGTGGAATACGATGCCCTTCCCGGGGTCGGTCACGCCTGTGGTCATAATGTTAGCGGCAGCATAAGTCTTCTGGCCGGTCTTGCTTTTTCGAAAGTCGTCGAAGCTGTGGGAGGACGATTGGATATCATTGGAACCCCTGACGAAGAATCAGACGGGGGGAAAGTTATTATGGCTGAACAAGGCATTTTTGATGATTATGATCTGGCAATGATGATTCACCTGGATAGCAGAAACAGGGTTAATTCCAGGTTCCTGGCCCTGGATGGATTGGAATTTAGCTTTGCAGGAAAAGCATCTCATGCAGCTGCTGCCCCCTGGGATGGCAGAAATGCGCTTAATGGTGTTCAGCTGATGTTTCATGCTGTTGACATGCTTCGCCAGCATGTTAAAGATGATGTGAGAATTCACGGTATTATTGCCGAGGGTGGCGAGGTTTGCAATATAGTGCCTGAAAAAGCTGTAGCACACTTCTTTATCAGGTCAAAAGAAAGAGATTATTTGGACAAAATAAAAGCAAACGTCATAGACTGTGCAAAGGGTAGTGCCCTGGCCACCCAAACGGAAGTTAAAATTAATAAATTATGTCCAACTTTATCTGATCTCAAACCCAATAAAGCCGGCGATGACCTGATTGCTGATTGCTTCCTGGAGTTCGGTTTACCTGATAATAGAGAAGAATATGGATCCGGGTCCTCAGATATTGGCAACACAAGCTATTGTTGCCCTACCCTTCACCCCCGCCTGGCAATTACTGATACCGGTGCAAGTTTGCATACCCGGGAGTTTGCTGAATTTGTCAAAGGGGAACCTGCTCACCGGGTGATTCACAGCGGTGCAAAAATATTAAGCCTGGCCAGTTTAAAATTGTTCAATGAACCCTGGATTGCCGAGCGAATCAGGAAGGATTTTGAAATACCCGAAAACCGTTAGGTGCTATGATAAATGTTATATACCCTGCAGGGCCTATTTTGAGTGACCGCAGCAGGGTATATAACTTAACTCCTCAAAAGAGGCCTGGTCAGGCAGGCAGGGCCCCGCCACCTTTGATGGAAACGTTTGAGGCAGAAGCACTTCGATAATTATTTTTATCAAGCCTTCAATTAGCTCTCGCAGCTGGTTGATTCCTTCCAGGTTAGTGCAATTAACTAAGGCAACAGCTGTTGCCCCTCATCAAACCAAACACTATCTCTGCTTTCAAGCTTTTTCGGCTCAATAATTTCTCCTAAAATAGGTATGCCGAACTATTTGCTGATACTTTCAGGCGATATGCTTTTGAATTTGCTAAGTTTGCCCGAACTCGACAATTGTAGTATCATTAATATTGAATATATGCTGTCTGCTTGAAAAAGCTTAAGCAAATCTGTAAATAAGGAAGATGAATGTAATTATAACACTACCCGAATTAAAAAAAGGTTTTAATAATGTTGGTTATATCTGTGAAGAGAGCACTGCCCTGACTGTGTTCCTGACCATGGATCTTAAAAAGCCACTTCTCATTGAAGGTGCGCCAGGGGTTGGAAAAACAGAAATGGGTAAGGTCTTGGCTGAAATCCTTGACACGGATCTGATCCGTCTGCAATGTTATGAAGGCTTAGATGAGGCAAAAGCGCTTTATGAATGGAATTATCAGCGTCAGCTGTTGCGTATTCAGATGAATCGCAATCTGGAAGCAGAACAAGTAAGTGAAGAGGACCTCTTCTCTTCTCAATACTTGATGGAAAGGCCTTTGCTTAAAGCAATACAGGCCGAAAAAAGACCGGTTTTGTTAATTGACGAAGTGGATAAATGTGATCCTGAATTTGAAGCTTTTCTCTTTGAAATACTCTCTGATTTCCAGGTGTCTATCCCTGAGCTGGGCACGATCGGGGCTAAGAATATTCCGGTTGTTGTCCTGACCAGCAATAATGAACGTGAGCTGTCTGACGGCTTAAAAAGGCGTTGTTTGTATCTTTATCTTGATTTTCCGGATCTTGAACAGGAAGTGCAAATTATCAAAGCGAAGGTGCCGCAAATCGCTGAGCGCCTGGCCTGGGAAACTGCCCGGGTTGTAGCCCAGCTGCGCCAGAATAATGATCTGCGAAAAAAACCCTCGATAGCTGAAACTTTGGACTGGGCCAGGGCACTGGTTTCTTTGAAACGTAATCGTCTGGACGGTAAAATGGTCAGTGATACCCTGAACCTGATTTTGAAAACACATGCGGACCAGGAACTTTTCCAACAGGAAATCGGTTCAGAAGGGGTAGACCGGATGCTAAAACAAAGTGGATATGGTGGTGAGTTTAGCCAGTGTCGTTAGAAGAAGGTGTTTCTGAAAACCATTTTGAAGAAAACCTTGCTACTTTTGCCGGGCTGCTTCGCCAGCAAGGACTGCCGGTCAGCACGACGGAGATGATGGATGCAATGCAAGCTCTTCAAAGAATCGATCTGTCTTCCCGGGAAGAATTCAAGTCAGCCCTGCAGGCCACTTTGGTAAAAAGCAACCGGGATCAGCATTATTTTAAGCGGTTATTTGATCATTTTTTTGTTCCGCATGTAGCCCACCAACAGAGTGCTCAGCAAGCAGCTTCTCAAAAAAAGCAATTTGATCAAAAAATAGATCAGGCTTACAGTGAAATGCAATTCAAGGGAGAAAATTTACAGCTTACTCCCGAAGAATTGGCTCAATATAGCAATATGCCCCAGGAACAGCGTGAACGACTGCAGAATTTTATGCATAGGACTGAAAGCGGGGTTAATGTTGAGCCTCGTTTTAGACCAATCTTAGAATCTTTGGTGAAAAGTCATTTGCGTTATTGCCGTTCCCAGCATAAGCCGGAAAAAATAGAAAATGGTCAGAGCGAAAGTAGTCAGGGCGCTGGCGGGACTTCTGCAGGAAGTGGTGCTGGATCCGGCAGTGAAAATAATCTTTTAAGTGAAATGGATATTCAGGCTATCAAGGCTGCCGACCTGCCGGAAGCCGAACAGCTTATGCAAAAATTGTCCCGTAAACTCGCAGTTCAGATTCTGCGAAGAAAACGCAGTGGACCGCGCAGCGGGCCTCTCGATTTACGCCGGTCTTTGCGGGACAATATGCGTTTTGGTGGAACAATCTTTAATTTGAAGCATAAACCGAAAAGAAGATCAAAGCAGCAGATTCTCCTGCTTTGTGATGTTTCAGGCTCGATGAAGCAGTACAGCACTTTTGTCA
>PWEB01000228.1 GCA_003553305.1 Syntrophomonadaceae bacterium | reverse complement strand
GGGCATGAACCTTATCGGATAAATCGCCATGATCGCATTGCCCAGATGGTGCTTTGTCCGGTCCTGAGGGCAGAATTGCTTGAAACAGATCAACTTCCTGCAACTGAACGCAGTGATGGCGGTTTTGGCCATACTGGAGGACAGCAGGGGAAGTAACAATTTAAATATGTAACAGGTAACAGAAAACGATAATGGAAAATACAAGAAAAATGAGAAGGAAAAATGGAGGTTTATTTTGACAAGAAAGAATAAAAAAAGTAAAACGAGTAAAAAGTTACAATTAATTCCGCTGGGCGGAGTTGGTGAAATTGGGAAAAACATGTTTGTGCTCAGGTATGACCGAGAGTGTATAATTATGGATGCCGGGCTTAAGTTTCCCGATGAAGCAATGCTTGGGGTGGATATAGTAATTCCTGATACCTCGTATTTGTTGGAGCAGGACCTCGATATATTGGGGATTATTCTTACTCACGGCCATGAAGATCATATTGGAGCAATGCCTTATTTCCTGGAGGAGTTAAACGCGCCTGTTTACGGAACCCGCTTAACCCTTGGGTTACTTGAGGCAAAATTAATGGAAACTCCGGTTAAAAACATCAAAATGAATGAAATACATCCTGATCAGAAGCTGGTATTGTCTGATAACTTCAAGTTTGAATTTTTCCGGACAAATCACAGCATTCCTGACGCTGTAGGCGTAGCCGTTGATACACCGGTTGGCACTGTGGTTTATACCAGTGATTTTAAGTTTGATCAAACCCCGGTAGACGGCAAAATTACTGATTATTATAAGCTTGCTGCATTAGGTCAAAAAGGAGTGTTGGCCGCTTTAATTGATTGCACAAATGCAGATCGCCCGGGTTATACTTTCTCTGAAAAGGAGGTCGGCGAAAGTATAAACGAAATATTCAGACTTTCACGAAGCAGGATTATTCTGGCCACCTTCGCCTCAAACATTCACCGCATTCAGCAGGTAGTAGACGCGGCAGTCCGTTATGACCGAAAAGTTTGTGTAGTCGGACGCAGTATAGTAAACTCGGTGGATATTTCCACTGAACTTGCTTACCTTAAAATACCGGATGGAGTTATGGTTGATACCGATCAGCTCAAAGATCTGCCTCCTGAGAAGATTGCTTTGATTACTACCGGCAGCCAGGGGGAACCTATGTCCGCCTTGACCAGAATATCACAGGCAGAGCACCGCCAGGTAGGCATATTGCCCGGAGATACCGTTATTATTGCAGCCAATCCAATTCCGGGCAACGAGAAGCTGGTCGCCCGTACAGTAAACAATCTTTTTCAACTTAAGGCAGAGGTGATCTACCAACCGGTGTCTGGAGTCCATGTTTCCGGACACGGTAGTGAAGAAGAAATTAAAATGATGCTCAACTTGCTGGCTCCTAAATATGTAATTCCCGTTCACGGTGAATACAGGCAGCAGGCCAGCTGTTCAAAAATATGCCAAAAATTGGAGATTCCGGAAGAGAATGTCTTTCTGACCAAACCGGGCAATGTGATGGAATTTTCCGATGGTCGCGGCAGGATGGCCGGTTCAGTGTCGGCCGGCAGAGTCCTGGTAGATGGCTTTGGAGTCGGAGATGTTGGTGAAGTGGTTATACGGGATCGGCAAGTGCTCTCGGAAGATGGCATAGTAATTATTATCCTGGCCATGGATCCGGTCAGGAAAACGGTTTTGGCCGGTCCGGAAATTATTACCCGTGGTTTTGTGTATGTACGTGAGTCGGTGGATTTATTGGATGGGGCAAAAGATGCGCTCTCCAAAACTGTAGATAAAATTAACCAGGAAAAGTTGTTGGAATGGAATAAAATTAAATCTAAGATTCGGGATTCCGCCTCAACCTATTTTTATGATCGGACAGGCCGGAGGCCGATGATTATGCCGATTATTATTGATGTTATGTCAGATAATAATGATAATTAATAACAACTTAACTTAAGCAAACTGTAAAGAGGACGCGAACCCGGCGTTCTCTTCTTGTTTTTACGGAACCCCCAGCGCTTTTAAAAAGATTTTTGCCAATATTTACAGAAGATAGCCATAGGTGACATGAATTTGATAAGTTATTAGCTGGTTTTGAAGGATATTGCACTAAGTAAGTCGAAAATATAAATTAAGATAAACTATGGGTAAGCAAAAATAAATGCAGCACGGATAACAAATAGCATCATGGGTGGTTGAAGCCTGCAATTCAAGCAAGGAGGGGATAAAGTTGAAAACGACCTTGAGTGTGATTAAGGCGGATATCGGTAGCATTGCCGGTCATATCAAGCCCAGCAAAGCACTGGTTGAGTCTGTCACAGGATGTATCGACAAAGAACTGGGAAAGATGGTTACTGATTTTTATGTTGGGAGCACCGGTGATGATGTGGCTATATTGTTTTGCCATCAGCACGGAGAGGATTGTCAAGAACTGCATAAACTAGCCTGGGATGCATTTATTTGTGGGACAGAAACAGCAAAGGGACAGGGCTTATATGGTGCCGGGCAGGATTTATTATCTGATGCCTTTTCTGGGAATGTTAAAGGTCTCGGACCGGCAGTTGCTGAGATGGAAATTGATGAGCGCAAAGCTGAGCCTTTCTTACTTTTTACAGCAGATAAAACTGACCCGGGTGCGTATAATTTACCCTTGTATTTAAGCTTTGCAGATCCGATGCATTGTTCAGGATTGATCTTGTCTCCTAAAATAAGTGAAGGTTTTAAATTTGTAATCATGGATGTGGCTCATACTGAAGAAGATCGGATTATTGAATTAAATACCCCGGAGGATATTTATGATATTGCCGCTCTTTTGCGGGATAATGAGCGATTTGTGGTTTCTGAAATTTACTCCAGGGCCACGGGTGCTCAGGCGGTTGCGGCAAGCACTACACGGTTACATAATATTGCCGGCACTTATACCGGTAAAGATGATCCGGTGCTGCTGGTTCGCTGTCAGGGGGATTTCCCGGCAACCGGTGAAGTGCTTTCACCTTATAGCATTGGCCATTATGTAGCTGGTTTTATGCGCGGCAGCCATACGGGGCCACTTATGCCGGCAAAGATGAACTGCAGCATTTCATATTTCGATGGTCCGCCGGTAGTCAGCGCGGTTGGATTCTGTGTTCATAACGGCAAACTGACCGAACCGGTTGACTGTTTCGATCATGCTTACTGGGATTATATCAGGGATAAAGTTTCGCAGAAAGCATGTGCAATGCGGGAGCAGGGTTTTTCAGGCCCGGCCATGCTTCATTATTCGGAGTTGGAGTACGGGGGGATTGTTGAAAAGATGAAAAATTTGGACAAAAAATTTTCTTGTTAATCTTGTTAATGATCTATAATGTATTTGGAATTAATGCCGGGCTGCCTTGATCAGGCAGCCCTTCCGGTTAATGGTAAAGAAGATTATTTGAACAGGCTAGAAGGGATGAGTATAACAATTGAATAGCTACAAATTTATAGTCAACCCGATTGCCGGGGCCGGGAAAGCAAAAAGTTTGATACCGGCGATCAGGGAAAATTTCCGGCAGGCCGGGGCTGAGTTTGATATTTACCAAACCAGTGCCCCGCGGGATGCAATTGAAGCAGCTGAAAAAGCGGCTCAGGATGGTTTTAATGTTCTGGTGGCTGTGGGTGGAGACGGCACTGTTAATGAGGTGCTGAACGGTATTGCAGGCAGGAAAGTGATTTTAGCGACGCTTCCCGGTGGAAAGGGTAACGATTTTGCCACAGCAGTAAATATGCCGCGCAATATTGATGCAGCCTGCCAGGATTTACTGCGGGCGGATACCAAAGATATTGACCTGGGTAGGGTTATGGATCGCTATTTTATCAATTCAGTCGGGGTTGGCTTTGATGCTGCTGTGGCCAGGAGGGTAAATGAAGGCGTTAAACTCTTTAAGGGTGTTTCTGCATACGTATACGCTTTTTTTGAGACCCTTTTAAACTACGAAGTGGTCGATATTGAGATAGATTTGGGAAGAGGTTCGATGAAGAGCAGCCCGCTCCTGGTAGCGGTCGGTATTGGCCAGGCTTACGGGGGAGGAATGAGAATTGTGCCCGATGCCATCCAGGATGACGGTCTTTTTGATGTTTGTATTTTTGAGGACATGAATCGCCTGAGCTTGATCTATCATTTTCCAAAAGTCTTTAGCGGTAAGCTTAAAGGAATTAAACAGGCCGGAATGTACCGCGCACAGGAGATCCGGTTGAAATTGAGTGAAGAGAGGCCGCTGCATATGGAAGGTGAAATATTTATGGGTGATCAAATGCATTTTACTTTGCAATCGAAAGCGATGAAGGTATTAACCGGGAGCCAAAGCAAATAAATTGCATTGTATGGAAATCTTATCCAGTATTTACTTTGTCGAACAAGTGTTTTATAATGACCCGAGAGATATAATTGATAAGGTGGATGGTGCAATTGGCCAAACGGCGAAAAAAAAGTGCAAATAAAGATATGCGTACCCAGGTAAAAGGTATTTTGCTGATTGCCCTGGCGGTTTTCTCATATGTTGGCCTGGTTCAGACTGATCAGACTGGTGGGGTGGGGCTTGTTGTGAACAACGTTTTGCGCACCCTGGCCGGACAGGCTGCGTTAGCCGTGCCTATATTAATTGGTATCCTTGGGCTGCGCATGATTGTGCCGGTCAAAGATCGCTATAAAATAAAAAACCGCCTGATCGGTTTATTAATAATTTCGTTACTGGCCATGACCTGGATTCACCTGCAGGTTATGGATCAAAGAATGGCATATCTAGTGACTGACAACTATCTTTCCGAAAGTTTTTTAATGGGTATCGAAGGTGAAGGAGGAGGTGTGATCGGGGCTGCTTTTGCTGTTGTTTTCTATTATTTGCTGGGCCTGACCGGCAGCCGGATTGTAATTGTAGCCCTGGCTATAATCTCAGTTTTGCTGGTTCTCGACATCTCTTTAAAGCGCACCCTCAATATTATATTCCGTGTTTTAGGAGTCCTGGCCGATTATTTTAAGATCCTGGTCAGGAAGATGATAGATTTTATAAAAAAACTTTCCACCGCTACAAAAGAAAAAGTAAAAGAAGCCTCTGCTAAAAGACGGGAGCGCTCTGCAGCTGCAGTCAGTTATAGCGAACAAAAGCAGCTGCCCGAGGATACTTCGCCTTCGGTGCAGGTGTGGAGCGATCCGGTAAATGGCGGTATGCCTCAGGAAGAACCTGAGGAGGCGTCGCCGGTTGGCAGCGGATATCAAAATGAGAGACAGCTAACGGTTTCTGAAATTCCAAGAGATGAGGGACAGAATGGGGGAATGCCTTCAGTTTTTTCCAGGCAAGGCCGTTCACACGCCGACTATATCTTTCCCCCTTTGGATTTGCTTGCCCTACCCGGCACTGGCAATGGGCAGCAGCACCTGAAAAACAGTAAGGAAAGAGCAAAAAAGCTGGAGACCACTTTACAGGATTTCGGAGTGGGGGCGAAAGTAGTTCATGTTCAGACCGGTCCGACAGTAACCCGCTTTGAAGTTCAGCCGGAAGCGGGTGTAAAGGTCAGTAAAATTATAGGCTTGTCTGATGATCTGGCCCTGAATTTAGCAGCTCCCCGGGTCAGGATTGAGGCGCCGATTCCCGGTAAAGCGGCCCTGGGCATTGAAGTTCCGAACAGCGTGATATCCCTGGTTCATTTAAGGGAAGTCCTGGAAGAAAGCGCTTTCAAAAACAGCGCCTCGCCTTTGACGGTTGGGCTGGGTAAAGATATAACCGGAGTGCCGGTAATCGCTGATCTAACCAAAATGCCCCACCTTCTGATCGCCGGGGCCACCGGGGCCGGAAAAAGTGTCTGCCTCAATACATTAATAACCAGCTTTCTATACAAGGTAGGGCCGGACCGGCTGCGCTTCATGATGATTGACCCGAAAGTGGTCGAGTTAAGTGTTTATAACGGTATACCGCACCTTTTAATGCCTGTGATTACCGACCCCAGGAAGGCTTCTTTGGCCCTGCGTAACATGGTCAAAGAAATGGGCCGGCGCTACGATCTTTTTGCCCGATTGGGGGTGCGCGATATCGCTGCTTACAACGAGATGGCCGCTCTAGATCAGGAGCTTGAATCACTACCCTTTATTGTGGTTGTTATCGATGAATTAGCTGATTTGATGCATGTTTCGCCCGGAGAGGTGGAAGATGCTATTGCCAGGTTATCGCAAATGTCCAGAGCGGCGGGTATTCATCTTCTAGTAGCGACCCAGAGACCCTCGGTTGATGTTTTAACCGGTATTATCAAGGCTAATATTACATCCAGAATTGCTTTTACTGTATCATCGCAGTTTGACTCGAGAACTATATTAGACATGGCGGGAGCAGAGAAACTGCTTGGACGCGGAGATATGCTTTTCTATCCGGTCGGTGCAGTTAAACCTTTCCGGGTCCAGGGCGCTTTTGTCAGTGAATCGGAAGTTAAAAACATTGCAGACTTTATAAAAGAACAGGGCCTGGTTGAGGGGGAAAACGGCAGCGCTTTCTTAGAAACACCAGAGGAAGTAGAAGAAGAGGAATCCGATGCCCTGTTTGCTGAGGCGGTTGATGTAGTGGTTCGAACCGGGCAGGCTTCAATTTCGCTTTTGCAGAGGCGTTTTCGAATCGGATATACCAGGGCTGCCCGCTTGATTGATGATTTAGAGAGAAGAGGAATTGTGGGGCAGTTTGAAGGCAGTAAACCCAGGGAAGTGCTGGTTACCCAGGAACAGGCTGCTCAGATATGCGAAGATAATAAAAACCAGTCAGATCAATAACCCCCATAAATTTTATGAATGAAGGAGATATAATTTGATAAAGTCAGATTCTGGAAGTGAATGCAAGCTGGATATGAAAGGGCTCAGGCTGGCTGCAATTTCACTGGGATGTTCGAAAAACCGGATTGACACCGAAGAAATACTGGGTTATTTGTCCACAAAGGGTTGTATTCTGACCAACGATTACAGGTCGGCAGACCTGATTATTGTTAATACCTGCAGTTTTATTGAAACAGCCCAGCAGGAAGCGGTAAGTACTCTTCTTGATTTAACCGATCTGGCTGCAGCAGTTAAAGAAGCCGGCGGCAAAAAGCCCAAAATAGTTGCTGCAGGATGCCTGGTCGAAGTATTCGGTGATGATATCATTAAAGATATGCCTGCTGTTGATGGTGCGATAGGTGTGCACAGCTACTCCAGGCTGGATTATTTTGTTGATCAGGTGTTTAGGGGCCAGCAGGAAGTTATTAAGAATGATCCCCCGCATGAATATCGTGCACTGTCATCCCGACTGCTCACTAGTCCTGTTCATAGTGTCAACGTGAAAATAGCAGAGGGCTGCAGCAATCGATGCCATTACTGCTTGATTCCTGCGATTCGGGGCCCGTATCGCAGTCGTGATCCAGAAGAAATTATCGCAGAAATCAACGATTTACTGGATCGGGGCAGCCGGGAGATAAACTTAATTGCCCAGGATACTACGGCTTACGGGCATGACCGGGAAAATTACCCGGATCTGGCCGGGTTGATTGAAGCAATAATGGAGAGAAATAGCTATTTCCGTTTGCGCATAATGTACACTTATCCTTCGAGAATTGACGATCGGTTAATTGAGTTGATTGCTAAAGAGCCGAGGATTTGTAATTATTTAGATATTCCTCTTCAGCACTGCAATGACCATGTTTTAAAAAAAATGGGCCGATTGTACAACCGGAAGAACCTGGAAGAACTTATTCAAAAACTGCGTAATCAAATTCCCGACCTCGCTTTGCGGACTACCCTGATGGTAGGTTACCCGGGTGAGACCAGTGCCTATTTCAATGATATGCTTTCATTTATTGAAGAATATCCTTTTGAAAGCCTGGGCGCCTTCACCTATTCAAAACAGGGAGGGACCATTGCAGGAAATGCAGAACACCAGGTGTCCCGCAGGGTCAGTAATAAGCGCTACCGGGAATTGATGTCTAAACAGCAGCGGATCGCCCGGCAGCTAAATGAAAAACTGGCCGGCAAGCAATTGACAGTTTTGGTTGAAGGAACTTTGCGCCCGGGCAGTAATTGGCATTATGGACGTGCTGAATTCCAGGCCCCTGAAGTTGACGGTGTAGTATATTTCCGTTCCCCGGTTAATCTGCAGCCTGGTTCATGGGTTTCAGTTAAGATAAAAGCT
>PWEB01000025.1 GCA_003553305.1 Syntrophomonadaceae bacterium | reverse complement strand
GGGAATGCTATTTCCGCTCAGGCCATTTGGATATCCAGAACCATCGTACTTTTCATGATGGTGCATAACCAGGGGAACGGTATCCAGGAGAAATTCCACTGGCGATAGTATTTCCGCACCGATGACAGAATGTTTTTTTACCATGTTATATTCTTCTTTGTTAAGAGCGCCATGCTTTCTCAGAACATGTTCAGCAACCCCGATCTTGCCGATGTCATGCAGATTGGCAGCACGGTAAAGCTGAGAAAGGCTCTTTTCATCCATCTTCAAACTTTTCCCTATCGTCCAGACCAGGCGGGCTACACGCTCCTGATGGCCTCTGGTATAAGAATCCTTGGCATCAACAGCAGCAACCAGGGAATCAACGGTTTCCTTATAATGTTTTTGGATATTCCGATAAACTTTTTCTATGTCATTCTCCAGAGATTTATTAGCAAGCTGAAGCTCGCTTATTTTATTTTTAATTGATCGCGATTCATCCCTCCGCGAAATTCCTTTCCTGACAACCTCCCGGACCGATTCATACTCAAAAGGTTTAATCAGATAGTCCAGTGCGCCTAACCGCAAAGCATTTGTTGCAGTTTCAATTGATGCATAAGCAGTGATCATGATCGCCTCAGTAGTCGGTGCTTTTTCTTTGACTATTCCCAACAAATCAATCCCATTAAGGCCAGGCATACGGATATCAAGAATAATTAAATCAAACTCTTGTTTTTCCAAACACTGAACCGCCTGCTCACCGTTTGCAGCAGTTATAACATCATAATCATCTCGCAAAATCATGCGCAAAGATTCTCTTGGTCCTAATTCATCATCAACAACAAGTAGGTTAGGTCGATAAGTCATTAGATCATTCTCCTTTTATTTCATCTCTTTTAAGAAATACCGGCAAACTGATCCTAAACTTTAAAGCTTCCTCGTCCGGTTTGCCAGCTTGCAATCTTCCCCCGTGCTCTTCAATGATTTTTTTGCTTACAGGTAAACCCAGTGATATGGTATTGTCACGACTTATGCTTAAAGGGTTGAACATCTTTTCCAGATCCTTAGGCTTGACTGTGGTTCCGGAATCAGTGATCATGATTTTAACCACTTCAGAATTGTTTAGCCCTGAATTATATAAAGTTTTTATATAAACAGTTCCTTCGGATTTTAGAGCCTCGAATAAATACTTCAGCAGATAAGAAAATGCCCTGACCATGCTTTGCCTGTCTACTTTTAACAGGGGATTTTGTTTACAATATTCCTTTTCAATTTGCACACTTATACCCTGGCCCTGTTCATACAGGAGTGTGAGAGCATCTTCAATTAATTCGTGAACACCAACAACTTCGTATTGATAAAATATTGGAGATGAGAAAGCGATGAGCTGATCAATAATTTCATTTAACCGTTTTACCTCCTGTTTAACAGTTTTGTAAAAAGAATTACGAAATGTGCTGTCATCATATTTTTCAGGCAGCATCTGGTAGAATGTATCGATGGCTACCATGGGATTTTTAATCTCATGCGCTAACTGACTGACAAAACTATTTAACACTTCCAGCTGTTCAGCCTGCCGCCTTTCTGACTCCAGTTGTTTGCGTGCAGAAATGTCATCAAAAATCATAACGCTGCCCAGAACCTCTCCTGAACTATCAACCATCCGGTAAGTACTAAGTTCCAGGGGAATGTTGTTACAAAGCAGATTGATTTCTTCATTGTGATAAACACTTCCATTTAAAAGGGTTTCATAGAGCATGTCACCTAAAGGACTGGGCATCATTCTTAAATCCTGGCCAATCATTTTATCCGGTTCCTTCGAAAGAATTGATCCAGCACGATGGTTGTAAGTGGTAATTATGTGATGATTGTCTATAGCTACTAATCCACTGTTCATCAGTTGAAGAATACTTTCGATGTAAACTTTTTGATTGTATATCTGTCCATGTAAATCAATATCATTAAGGGCGATAGCAATATTGCCGCAAACGGTATATAGCAATTCCAATTCTTTGTCATAGAAAAAATCACCAGCCACTTTTGGCCCCAGGCACAGCACTCCATTAAGACGACCCTGGGCCATAATCGGTACGCATACTACTGCGTGGAGCAGCTTCATTTCCTGGATCAACTCACCGCAATAAATGTTTTCCTTTGGCCCCATTACTTCCGATAAATGCAAGATACGACCTTTTTCTGACAACCAGGAAATTATTCCTTCTGTTTCCTTAAAGCGCAGCTGTTTGTGCAATTTCGGATCAAGTCCACTTTGAGCAGAAATAGAATAAGTTCCGGTATAATTGTCTCTCAATAAAACTGAAACCTTGCCGACAGGAACCAATTCTTTGACCGCTTTCAATAGTAAATCAAGAAATCTATCTTTGTTTAATTGATTGCTTAAAGCCCGGGAAAAATCACTTAAAATACTTGCCCATGGCCGTGACGGATAACCCTGGGCGAGCTGCGGTTTTTGTTCAGCATTCCCAAAGTGATTAGAACTCATATAACCATCCATTTCCTTACTCTCACTTGAAAGAAGCCTGGCATTTTCCCAGGCCCGATCGAATGATTTTTTGAGCTGCCGTGAATCAAATGGAGCAATCATAAAATCATACAGAGAGTCGGATAAATTTACCGCTCGTTCTTTATGCCGTCCCACCCCAATATAAAACAGTTCAGGCTTGAGTTTACTGGCTTTCTGCAGCCACTTTGCAGCCTCCGGCCAATCAGTGTCTATCAATACCAGTCCCTGCGATAAATCACTTAACAATGCCCAGCTGTAAGCATTACCAGTACTGTCTATAATAAAATAATCTTCCGGAAAAGCGCTTTTTAGTTCTTCCCGAATTTCATTATCCTCAACTACAAGTAAAACTACTTTCAATCAAATCACTCTTTTCTACTAAAATCATAGTCCTTGGACATAAAAGGATAATCCTGAATGTCAGCCCACCCAGTTTATTGTGGTAATAATACTTCAAACACTGTTCCTTTTCCTTCACGGCTGGAAAACTTAATCTGCCCTCCATGAGCAGTAACAATCTTATGGCTTAAACTCAAACCGATGCCAACTCCATCTGTTTTACTGGTAAAAAAAGGATCAAACACCCTATCTCTTATTGACTGGGGGATTCCTCTCCCGGAGTCACTGACATATATTTTTACTTGATTTTCTATTTCTTTACCCTGCTTAACGCTCGGACTTCTATCTTTTTTGCTTTTCCCCCTGGTAGTGGCTGGTGGTGAAGTAACAGGGGCCACTCCGATTTTCAGTTTACCACCTTCTGGCATCGCATGAATCGCGTTAACACAAATATTTAAAACAGCTTGCTTAATCAGGCCGCGATCCAACTTTACAAGGCCCATATTGTCTTCGTAAACTTTTTGAACCATGATGTTCTGTTTTTCCATTTGAAAAGAAAGAAGCAATATAACCTCATCAAGAAGAGCTGGTAATTCAAACTGTTCATAATAAAGTTCAGACCCTTTAGTAAAATTAAGCAATTCCCCGACCAGATCATTGATTCTCGTTATTTCCTGACTAACAACCCGTGAAAAACTGTATCGAAACTCCTGATCATCGTAATTAACCGGTAATAGATCAGCAAACGTTTTAATCGATACGAGAGGATTCTTAATTTCATGAGCTATGCCTGCTGCAATTTCTCCCAGTGAAGCCAGCCTTTGAGATTGGCTTTTTTCTTTTTCTAACTCTTTAATTCGGGTCAAATCACTTAAAACCATAATCACTTCACAATGATCAATATCCCGAGATTCCAACATTGAAGTGTTGCATTTAATAAACCTCTCTTTTGCTTCTAACTGCAGCTTAACTTCTTCTTCTTTGCCAAAATCATCTTCAATAGTCTGCCTGTATATTTCATACAAGCTATTTCCCAGGACGGGCAAAGCTTTACAGCCCAAAGCTCTGTCGGCAGAAATTCCAGTAATGGTTTCCGCTTCGCTGTTGAAGATTGTAATTTCTTCGTTTTCATTAACTGCCACCAGACCGTTTCCCATATTTGCCACAATTTTTTCAAGGTTCTGCTTAACCAAAAGCAGGTCTTGATATAACCTGGCATTTTTCATAGCTACCGTAATTTGAGAAGCAATTATCGATAATAACTGAACATCTTCCTTAAAAAATGGTTCACCAGACAACTTCGCGCCTAGAAATAAGATCCCTTCTACCTTGTCCTCTGAAAGCAGGGGAACAACTGCCTCAATTCCCAGTTCCTTCATTTCACGCTCCAGCGGCTCGCGAAGCAAGCCTGGCTTAATTCGTTTGAAATCTGTTTGCAAAAACATATCTTTATATTCCTCAGCATAAAGAACAAGAGAACTGTCAGGAGTGATAACATTTCTTCCAAAGCTTTTCCCTACCGATGATCCTTTTAACTTGTCAGAAAAATAGTATTCCCCGTTGATTTTACATCCATAAATACCAAACTCAAGATCCATCTCGTGGACAATGCTGCGGTTTATAGATTCCATGAGTTCTTCAAGATCGAGTACAGTAAATAAATCTCTGACCTGTTTAAGCAGCGAAGAATGGTAGTCAGTCACTTTTTTGAAGAGGTAACTGTCCAAAAGAACCTGAATCCTATCCCGCAGTGGAGGCAAAACAAAAATAACTGCCAGCACAGCCAGGATAACAACTAACTCCAGGTTAACACCTGGCAGTATTGTTTTAAATTCCTCAAAAAAGCGGAATAACATGATCAAAACAGCAATTAAAATAATAGCGGATATAAACAAGGCAAGATTCCGGCGAAAAGCAAAACGGATATCCATAAATCGGTATTTAACAATCGCATAACTTATCGAACCAACAAGAACCAGGGAGAATACCGGTCCCAGTGGACGCAAATCAAAAGACCCTAATTCCCATATCCCCATTAGAGGAAGAAACAAATTGACCAGAGTAGAAAGAATAATAAAACTGATAATCCCCCATATTAAATATTTCATCTGGATACGAATTAAACCACGGGAATCAATGAGTTTCCTGGATAATAATATTATGGAATTAACCAGAACCCCGATTAAGAACAGCGAAAAATAAATGAACAAAGGACCGGGTTGGAGCTCTTTCATCAATAATGGTTCCCCTACCCCTTCAATTACAAGCGGAGTAAAGCTAATTACAGAAAAAAACAGGCTGGCAATCAAAAATACAATTGTCTTTTTATCAGAAAAAGGATTGGTCCAAAGAAAAGACGTTGCTATAGCATAAACATGCCAGGGAAGAAAAATAACAAATGCATGACTGGCTCTGATCCAGAATAACAAGGCATTATAATCTGTGTTAATGGTTATCATTAGCACAGAAAAGGACCATAAAATAACATTTAAAGACAAGCCTACCATTAAGCGGTTTATAGCACTGTAAGGATTATTGGCAATGACTATAATACCCATTAAAAGGTGGAAAAGAATAGTTGCTAATAATAAGTATACTTCAACAGCAAACAATGTTATCAAACTCCCTGGTAAGATATAGGTAAACAATTGCATTTTCTATAGAAATTTAGCATGATTTACTAATCCGATGAGTTAAATACTAAACTGGTAAAACCCCCTCCAAAGCCGCGCATGTTAACCATAACCCGATTTACCCTGGCTACCCTTCCCTTAATAGGGACGAAGTCAAGGTCACATTTATCCCCAGCCTGCTCTAAATTAACTGTCGGTGGTATATATTTGTACTTAATTGATAAAGCTGTGGTTATCACCTGGAACAAGCCGGCTGCAGCTCCGGGATTGCCTATCATCGATTTAATGGAACTGATCGGTATGTTATATGCATTGGTTCCAAATAATCCTTTTATTGCTTCAGTTTCAACCTGATCAATCATAACATCCCCTGGTGCAGATGCGCTTATGTAATCAATTTGGTTGGTTTTTAAACAAGCACTATTAAGTGCTTTTGACATTGCATCCTGCATGGAACTCTTCATCCACGAAGGTGACATCGCTGTTGAGAGGCCCCCACCGGCAAAAGATGCATAGATTTGAGATTTCCGGCGTTGGGCATATTTTTTCTCTTCAAGGATCACGATTCCTGCCCCCTCAGAAAGGATTCCGCCATCTCGATTTTGATCAAAAGGCCGGCTTGCTTTTTTTGGAGTATCATTATATTTGGTAGATACTAACCCGGCAGAACAAAATCCAGACATAACGAGAGGAGTTATCGCTGTGTCTACACCACCGACTATAGCAATATCAACTTCACCGTTATTAATCATATTAGCAGCATAATAAATGCAGTTTACCGCTGAAGTACATGTCGTTGATATAGTAACCACGTTTTCAAAAGACTTTAAAAAATGTGAAATAATCAAGGCAGGAATATGAGGAAATCCTGATGCAAGGAACCCGGGGGTCGTTAACCCATTTTCCATTTGGTTCTTGTATTCTCTTTGGATCACTTCCATGTCCTGAGAACTTACACCCATATAAACTGCGGAGTTACGTTCACCTACTTCTTCAGGCGTTAACCCGGCATCCTCCAAAGCTAACTTCGCTGCCAAAACTGAAAATTTACAGGCTTTCGAATCCGGAAGCCATTCAGGCAGTTCTTTTAACATCTTTTCATACCATTCCGGCAATACTTCCCCTGCTATCTTGCAGGAATGGTTGGCAGTGTCAAATTTACTGATCTCACGAATACCTGATTTGCCTGAGGATATAGCTTTCCAAAAGACATCTTTACCAATACCGTTTGGTGCTACCGGTCCAAGCCCGGTAATAACTGCTTCTGGCATCTTATTCCTCCTGATTCTTATCTTGTTGTCAAGCATTGACCTGGCTTTTTTCAGCTACAATAAACCAGTTTTGTTGCCCATAAATCAGGTCAATTTCGTGGATGCGGAAACCATTAGAGGTTAATAATAACCGGATTGCTTCTTCTGAAAAAAAATGATATTTTTTATTGCTCTTAATATAAATGTTGATTGGTACAAAAATCAGGGCAGGCATAAAAAACTTGATAATCTGATAAAAAAATATTAGCCCCCATAACTTAGGGTAGTTAGCTTTTAAAGTGCTTAAATGTTCTTTTAAGATCGGCAACATTTCAGGCTCATCTAAGGGGGTAATCAAGACCATCCTGCCTCCATTATTAAGTACCCGGTATAACTCCTGTATTGCAAATTTCGGTGTTTTTATTGCATAAAGCACATTTATACAGGTCACACCATTAAAAACCCCTTTATCAAAAGGCAAATCATTATTTAAATCTAGCTCGTACAAATCAACTTTTTCTTCTCTACCTCTTAGCTTTTTTTGGGCTCGCTTTAACATAGCATTAGAATAATCGATCCCAACCAACGTTAAATGATGGTCGCTATCAAGGAACGGCAACAAATAGTTGCCGGTTCCACAACCAGCATCAAGATAACATTCTCCTTTTCTGGGATCTAAGGCTTCATATACCCGCCTGATCATCTGCTGGTAAGGGCTCAGTTCCGGCAAAATCAAATCGTAAACATGTGCATATATATGCCAGACAAATTGCTCCATCATAACACCTTCTACTTATTGACCTTTTCAAATGCTCCAAACCTATAATTACCTGTGTCTGTACAGCCGTGCTGCGTTTTGGTCTGGTGCCAGCTCCTCGCGGGCAATGGCGGCGACTCAGCTGCAGGCTTTCACTTTGGTTGCCCTCGGCATTCGTCCATGGCTCAGGCCTCGGAGGCCTGGATCCATACAGGCCGATCAGCAGCAACCTTTGCTTCGTCGACCATTGCGACCGCTCTATCGCAATGTCACCAGCTCAAAATGCATCACGGCTAGAGCTGAACAGTAACAATTAATTAAATGACATACCTAAACTGCCTAAAATATAATTACACAAAGTTACTGGAATAACCTTTTAAAACAGTAAAAATTTTTTTTTTATACTTTGGAAAAGTCATATTTTCGGTAATTTCCTTACGAGTGAAGACAGGGGGGGGTAATCTTGATTCTCCGGGCAGGGGGAGGATGGTCCAACCAGGCAAACTGTCCGTCTGTCTGTTTGCCTGGTTTCGTCGGTTATTTT
This sequence comes from Syntrophomonadaceae bacterium, assembly GCA_003553305.1. Lineage (GTDB taxonomy): Bacteria > Bacillota > Dethiobacteria > DTU022 > DTU022 > B1SED10-74M. Next base: position 276 of record PWEB01000025.1, on the reverse strand, counting down.
TTGTTTGCTTAATATAGTTGAACAGGGTTTCAAAAGCAGTAAGATTGCCAGTTATCTTGCCTACACAGTTTCTATTTGCTATACTTAACATGGTTAGAAATTGCTAATCGCTGAAGAGGGAGGATTTATTATTTGCAGGTAGCCAGTTTAACTAATTGTGGTCTGGTGCGTTCTCGCAATGAAGACAGCTGTTTTGTAAAAGCCGATACTGATATGGCCTTACTGGTGGTAGCTGATGGAATGGGGGGGCACCAAGCCGGTAATGTGGCGAGCAGC
>PWEB01000273.1 GCA_003553305.1 Syntrophomonadaceae bacterium | reverse complement strand
GGGGAAGGCAAGATTATTTTTGCCGACGGGACTGAACAGGAAGGTGAATGGGAAGAACACGAGTTTGTTGATTAATGAATGCCCGAGGTTTAAGAAAAAATGAGGACCTAAACAGGAGGTTTGAGAACCCTGCTCATTCTAGGCATTGATACCACGACCCTCTCCTGCAGTGTAGCCCTCCTGCGGGAAGACACCCTGCTGGCGGAAATGACCCTTAATATCAAAAAAACCCATTCTGAGCGGCTAATGCCCCTGCTTGACCGGATGCTCACCGAAAGCGGAATCGAACGCGAAGAGCTTGGGGCCATTGCTGCCTCGGCCGGTCCGGGCTCTTTTACCGGCCTGCGCATCGGAGTATCCACTGCCCGTGCCCTGGCCCAGGGCCTGGGCATCCCGGGAGTGCCCGTTTGCACCTTAGGAGCCATGGCTGAAGCTGTGCCCGCCCCGGGAGCTCTGATCTGCCCCCTGCTTGATGCCCGCCGCAGCGAGGTCTATACCGCCCTATTCAGGCGCGGGAATAATGAACCTTACGCCCTTGAAACCTTACTTGAGCCCGCTGCGATAGCTTTAGAAGATCTTTTTGCCACTCTGCGGGAGCAATATACAGGGCCGGTTACTTTCACCGGTGAAGGCCTGCAAAGCTGCACTGCACAGATCGAAACAGCCCTGCCCGGGCGGGCAATGGCGGCCTCTGCCCCGTTCAGGGTTTGCCGGGCTGCCCTGGTTGCCCTGCGCGGAAAAAGTCTCCTCCGCGAAAAACCCGGCGCCTCATACTTAGAGCTGCTGCCCAGCTATCTGCGCCGCCCCGAAGCTGAACGGCTTGCCGCCGAACGCCAAGGAGGTTCAAAGCAATAACCCTATGGACCCGACTTTAACCATCGAATTGATGAATGAACATAATTTAGCCTCCGTATTCGAAATAGAGCAGGAATCATTCAAAGATCCCTGGTCTTTGCAGTCTTTCCGGAGTGAACTTGAATTAAACCGCATGGCCATTTATCTGGTAGCCCGCCTGGACGGAAGAGTAGTCGGCTATATTGGATCCTGGCTGGTCTTAGATGAAGGGCATATCACCACCCTGGCCGTAGAAAGCGATTATCGCCGCTGTGGAATTGGCGGCTGCCTGGTCAGGACCCTGATCAAAAGAGTGATCCCCCATGGGGCGCGCCGTATGACCTTAGAAGTGCGCCCGAGCAACCGGGGTGCCCGCAAATTTTATTCAAATCTGGGTTTTGAAGTTCACGGCCGGCGAAAATCATACTATTCAGACGAAGATGCTCTGATTATGACTTTACATGATCTGCAGCTGCCGGAGAAGAACTGGGCCGAGATTGTTAAAAAAAATTATGAGCAGGGCAAAATTGAACAAGCGGAACCAGTGGAACAGAAGGGAGAGGGGCCTGATGAAGGAAGCACCGGTTTTGATCCTGGGAATTGAGACCTCCTGTGATGAAACTGCCGCCGCAGTAGTGGCAGACGGCCGGAGGATCTTAAGCAACCTGGTTTCTTCCCAGGTCGAACTGCATGCCCGCTACGGCGGAGTAGTGCCCGAGATTGCCTCCCGCCAGCACCTCTCCTTGCTGAATCCCCTGATTGATGATGCTCTAAAAGAAGCCGGCGTTCAGTTAAAAGACCTGCAGGCCATCGCTGTTTCCCACGGCCCCGGCCTGGTCGGAGCCCTCCTAATCGGGGTGGCCACGGCCAAGGCCCTCGCTTATGCTGCCCGGTTGCCCCTGGTTTCGGTCAATCACCTCGAAGCTCATCTCTATGCTAATCAACTGGAAGGGGCGGTCATTTACTACCCGGCTGTGAACCTGATCGTTTCGGGCGGACACAGTGAATTGCTCCTGATCGAAGAGTCGGGAGCTATAAAATCACTCGGCCGGACCCGTGATGACGCAGCCGGTGAAGCTTTTGACAAGATCGCCCGGGTTCTTGAATTAGGATATCCCGGGGGGCCGCTGATTGATAAAATGGCCCGTGAAGGTAATCCTGCGGCTATTGATTTCCCCCGGGCCTGGCTCGGGAATGACGGACTCTATGATTTCAGCTTCAGCGGCTTAAAGACTGCTGTAATTAATCACCTCTACCACGCCCGCCGCCGTGGTGAGCAGATTAACTTGCCCGACCTGGTCGCCTCTTTTCAGGAAGCGCTGATTGAGGTATTGGTGGAAAAAACAGTCGCTGCTGCCGGGGATCTGGAGGCTCAAACAGTGCTCATGTCCGGTGGAGTAGCTGCTAACAGCCACCTGCGCCGGCGCATGCAGGAGCGCTTGAGGGCAACTCTACCCTCGGTTGTCCTGCACTACCCGGACCTTAAGCTGTGCACCGATAACGCTGCCATGATTGCTGCTGCGGCCTACCCGCTCTACCAAAAAAAGCGTTTTGCCTCCTTAGATCTGAATGCTGAACCCGGTTTGGGGATCGGCCGGCCCTAAGGTTATGTTAACCATCTTGCAGCGATGTTTATAACTCTCCAAAACAGGCTCATATCGTGCTTTTACCTGTGGATAACTTTGTGCATAGTGTGGATTACTTAAAATGGAATAAAAAGAAATGGCCTTGAAATGGCGGTTTTAGCACCTAAAACCTCTGTTCATGGTAACATAATTTATTGACAATAATCGTTATTAGAATCATCACAAAAGTGTTTATCCGGGTCAACTGCCATCCCAAAGGAGCCCTGAATTATGCTATAATAACTAAGTTAAATTGAGAAACCAGTAGAAACCGGACAGGGGGGTTAGTCAGTGGCTTTAGGACATGATATAAAAGATGTTCATTTTGTCGGGATTGGCGGGTACGGAATGAGTGCGCTGGCCCTGATTCTATTGCAGCAGGGCTACCGGATCAGCGGATCTGACTTGAAAGAATCCCCGCTCACCGCCACCCTCAGCGCCAGGGGAGCGGCAGTTTCGATCGGGCACCACCCTGCAAATCTCGGCTCCGCACAGCTGGTTGTCTATTCCACCGCGGTTCCATCCGGTAATCCGGAACTCGAAGAAGCCGGCCGCCGCAAGCTGCTCCTCTGGCATCGCTCTGAACTGCTGGCCGCGCTGCTAAACGAAGCAGACGGGATCGCCATCGCCGGAGCGCACGGAAAAACCACCACCACCGCGATGGTGGCGCTCCTTTTAGAAGCAGGTGGCCTTGATCCGACCGTTGTGATCGGCGGAATTTTACCCGTTTACGGCAGTAACGCCCGCCTGGGCAGCAGCCGATACCTGGTGGCCGAAGCAGATGAAAGCGACCGCTCATTTACCCGCTATTATCCGCAAATCGCCCTGGTGACCGGCATGGAAGCCGACCACCTTGAGCATTATGAAAATGATTACGCAAGCCTTATTGAAGCCTACAGTATATTCCTTGAGCACCTTGATCCAAATGGAACCGCGGTGCTCTGCGCAGAAGATCCTGCATTAGTCGAACAGGGCTCCCGTTTGAAGAGCCGGGTAGTCTACTACGCCCTGAGCGAACGGTTAAAAACCGACCGGCCCGATTATTACGCGGCCAACTTAAATCTAAAAGGGTGGGGCTCCACCTTCGATTTTTACCACCGCGGCGCCCTGCGTGTCCCGGCAGTGCATTTAAGCGTTCCCGGCCGCCACAACATCAGTAATGCAGTCGGTGCCCTGGCCCTGGCAGATCAGCTCGGGATAAACCCGGCCGACTGCGCGGGCGCCCTGGCTGCTTTTAAAGGAGTGGGCCGGCGTTTTGAAATAATCGGGACGGTAGGGGACATAACTGTAGTCGATGACTACGCTCATCATCCCACTGAGATTAAAGCGACCCTGGAAGCAGCCCGTCCGGGCAGCAGCCGCCTGATCTGTATTTTTCAGCCCCACCGCTATTCCCGCATGGCCTGCTTTTTTGAACAATTTGCCGCCGCCTTTAACAACGCCGATCAACTCTTCCTGCACAGGGTCTACTCTGCAGGTGAAGAGCCGATTCCCGGGGCCACCTCAGCAGCGCTCGCCGAGCTTATTCACAGCCAGGAAACGGTGCCGGTTTTCCACAGCGCTGATCTGGCTGTCCTGGAGGAAAAGGCGGTCGAAGCGGCCCGGCCCGGTGATTTGATTATTACCATGGGGGCCGGTGACATCACCGGGGCAGCGCCCCGGATCGTAACCCGCCTGCAGGAAAAAGCCAGGCGGAGCTAAATGATCTTTTCCCCTGGTTTTTTAGGTTATGCAGGAACCACTGTATAGCACTAAATAAAATAGCACCAGCTAAGCACCAGCTAAGCACCAGCTAGAAGGAAGGTTATTTTGGCCAATTACATTGATCTGCACAATCACATTTTGCCCGGAATAGACGATGGCCCGCGCACCATGGATGAAGCGGTTCAGCTGGCCCGCGATCTTGTTAACGCCGGCTATAGTACAGTGGTGGCCACCCCGCATGCCTTTGAGGGGCAACCCGCTCCGCAGGTTATTCTGGAGCGTTTAGAGGAATTGCAGGATGAACTGGATGCTGCGGAAATTAACTTAAAGCTTTTGCCCGGCTCCGAACAGCATATCGGGCCCGGCCTGCTTGAACTGCTCGAGGAAGGTCAAATCCTTACCCTGAACAATACAAATTACCTTCTGCTCGAGCTGCCCATGCTGCAGCCTCTGCCCGTTTACACCGAGCAGCTGCTCTTTGATCTTTCCCTAAAAGGATATCACCCGGTTATCCCCCACCCGGAACGGGTCATTGCCCTGAATAGAAATCACGAACTGCTCTACCGCTTAAATCAGGCCGGGGCCCTTTACCAGGTTACCTGGGCTGCCCTGCCGGGCCTGCTTGGCTCAACCGCTCAGCAGACCGTTCAGACCATGATCACCGCTAAACTGGCTCATCTTTTTGCCACTGATGCCCACCATCCCACTACCCGCCTGCTATCGGTAGATGAGGCTTCAGCCCTCTATGAAGAACTGGAGGGACCCGGTTCGGCCGAGCTCATGCTGACTACCCGGCCCGGCCTGCTGCTTGATAATCAAACTCTTGATCTGCGCGAAGCGCTTGCCCCGGAAGCCTGGCCCAGAAAAAAGGGATCGTTCTTTTCCAGGCTCCGCGGTTTAAAATAACTCACCCTGTACACATTCGCTCAAATTATGCTTTACCTAGATTCGATAACTTGATAACTTGATACACAGTGTTGTGATATTTAGCCTTTACCCGCTTTTTGCCCTAAATTTGCCATTTGGCAATATTTGGGGCTATATTAAGGGGGCATTTACGGAATGCCTGCATGCAAAATATTCAGGCTTGTGGAACTTAGATGGATATGATAAAATAACTTCCGATAAGCCAGGTTTTTAATTAAAGAAACAGCACTCCAACAAACAACAAAAAACCGTTTACCGTCCTTTTTCCAGATGCTGATTAAATATTTTGAAATGAGGTGATATTTTTATGCCTAGTTTAAGTGGAAATAATGTACCTGGATTGTTAAAAGGCTTCAAGCTTGATTTACGTGTGGTAAGCGTTATATCATTGGTCCTGTTTATTACAATATGGGAGTCTATTATAAGAGCGGGCCTTGTTGCCCCCCTTTTTCTACCGGCCCCATCTATGATTGTAAATGACTTTATGAGGCTTTATGAGCGGGGTGAAATATGGTTCCACATATCGGCCTCTGCCCGCCGGGTCCTGATCGGGTTTGCCCTGGCCGGCAGCATTGCGGTCCCCCTGGGTATCCTTCTTGGCGCTTCCAAATTCCTAAAAGCTGTAGCTGATCCGCTGCTGTCTATCCTCCGACCCCTGCCTTCAATGTCGTGGATCCCGCTATCGCTGCTATGGTTGGGCATTACAGAAACTCAGAAATATTCCATCGTGTTCATGGGCTCATTTGCCCCGACAGTTCTGTACACTATTGAAGCAACACGCAGTATTGACCCGGTTATTATTCGGGCAGCTTTAAACCTGGGAGCCAGCAGGGCAAGGTTAATGCGTGAGGTTATTTTACCGGGGTCCCTACCAATGATTGTATCAGGCCTTAAAGTTATGCTGGGTATTGCCTGGACCACTGTAATCAGCGCAGAACTGGTTGCAGCCGATAAAGGCCTTGGTTATCTAATTATGGACGGAAGAGAGTTTTTCCGGACCGAACAGGTGCTGCTTGGTATGGCTTTAATCAGTATTACAGTAATGACTATAGATATAGCTTTCAGATCTGTCGAGAAAAAGATCATTCCCTGGATGGAGGGATAATATATGGCTAACACAGTAATTCAAGTTAACGATTTAACTAAAATATTTGAAACAAAAAAAGAAAAGGTTACAGCGCTGCAAGATGTCAACCTGACCATTAAAAATAGAGAATTCGTAGTTCTGGTCGGTGCTTCAGGGTGTGGAAAAACTACCCTTATTAATACCATTGCCGGGTTTGAAAAACCTACCAGTGGAGAGGTGCTTCTTCACGGAGAACCGGTAACCGGCATAGATCCCAGGTGCGGAATGGTTTTTCAGCAGTATGCCCTGTTCGACTGGAAAACTGTTATTAATAATGTTGATTTTGGTTTGAAAATGAAAGGGATGAAACTGAAGGAAAGAAGAGAACTAGCCCAGCAGTATATTGATATGGTCGGGCTGCAGGGGTTTGAAAACGCTTATCCGTCCCAGCTGTCCGGGGGTATGAAACAGCGAGTATCACTGGCCCGTACCCTGGCAAACAACCCGGAAATCATGTTATTGGACGAACCCTTTGCCGCCCTGGACGCGATGACCCGCCAGGTATTACAGGAAGAACTAATCCGCATTTACAGTGAAAGCCAGAAGACAATCCTCTTTATTACTCACAGTATTGATGAAGCACTGCTGCTTTCAACCAGGGTTTCAGTTATGACTTCCCGTCCAGGAAAAATAAAGCAGTTTCTTGAAAATGATCTGCCATGGCCCCGAGACGCAGATGTACAGCTGCATCCAAGGTATCAAGAATTGAAAAGTGAAGTTTGGAGCACAGTACAGGAGGAGGTGATGAAAACAGCAGGCTTGTTAGGGGCAGACAAAGATAAGTGTTAAAGAGAGGGTTAAATAAAAGGAGGGTTTTAAGAAATGAAAAAGACAAAGTTTATGTTAGCTTTATTGATTGTTGTATCACTTATTGCAGTGTCATTCATCGGGTGTGCTCCAGAAGAAGATCCCCTTGAAGAACCAGAGGAAGAACCAGAAGAAGTTACAGAGCCGGAAGAAGAAGTTGAAGAACCAGATGAAATTGTTGGAGAACCGACAGTTATTTATGGTGGTGCAGCCTGGCTGGGACACTATCCGACTATTGTTGGTATGGAAGCCGGCACTTTCGAAGACCAGGGAATCCGGGTCAGCTTCCAGGAATTTGGCACCAGCGCAGGGCGGATGGGCGCCCTGGCAGCAGGCCAGATTGACGTTGCCAGCTCAGGTTCTATCGGAGCCATGGGCTTAATGGCTGCCGGTCACACCGACTTCTATGCTATCGGAACTCAGGATTCTTATGCTACTCTTGAGGGGCTCGTTGCTCCAACAGAAATTGAAACTGTCGAGGACCTGGAGGGCAAGCAAATTGCTGTAACCTTTGCCTCAAGTGCACACAACCTCTTAATAGACATCCTTGATCAGCATGGACTCACCGAGGACGACGTTGAATTGATCAACCTTTCAGTTTACGACATGATCACCGCTATGCAGTCGGATGAAATCGATGCTGCCGTAGCTTGGACACCGGCATTCGAACAGCTCGCTGAGCTAGAAGACACCCATGTCCTGGCCACCGCGGCAGACTTCACCTTATTCCAGGAATACGGAGTAGGACCCGGACCAGACCTGCTCGTTGCATCGAAAAAGTTCGTCGATGAAAATCCTGAACTGGCAAGAAAATTCTTCCAGGGTTTCTTTGATGCAATAGATTTCATCGAGGAAAACCCCGAACAGGCTGCAGAATACCTGACTGTTCTTACAGGACTCGAGCATGAAACACAGATAGCAGCATTAGAAGAAATTACCTGGTACAGCCTTGAAGACCAGTACGAGTTTATGGTCGAACCGGGATCTTTTGTCGAAGGTTTAAACATGCTGTCAGCTTTCATGATTGAGCATGGCATTGAAGACAGAGAAGTAGATGTAGAAGAATGGGTAAACGTAGAAGCGCTGCCCCTTGATTAATTAGCCAGATTAAAGAGACTAAATACGAACACCTTAGTAGCTATCCTGCCTTAGCGGGGTAGCTACTTTTCATCAAACTTCTTTACTGCTAACAGCCGGCCGGACCAGGGATGGTTCGCTTAGGACCCCCATTTTATTAAGCGGATAACTTGATAACTTGATACACAGTGTTGCTATTAACACTATTAAAAACTTTGCATTGACTTTTCAGTTCAGATGTGTACAATTTAGTTAAGAGTCATATAATGCTCTGCGCCGCTATGCAGTAATTTTGGCCATGAGCATAAACAAGCCCTGCTCTACAGGAACTCAACTTTTGTTGTTT
>PWEB01000101.1 GCA_003553305.1 Syntrophomonadaceae bacterium | reverse complement strand
GGGGTGTCAACGTCACCGGGGCAGATACAATTTACCCGGATATTTTGGGGGCCGTGGTCTATCGCCATGGCCCGGGTCATATTTACTACACCGCCTTTTGCCGCGCAGTATGCTGCCGCCTTAGGTCCTCCTTTAATCCCCCAGCCTGATCCAATGTTAACGATACTTCCTCCCTTGTGTTTAGCCATCACAGGAATTACATATTTGGAAACCAGGTAGACACCTTTAAGGCCCACATTTAGAACCAGGTCCCATTCATCTTCTGTCAACTCTACTACAGTTTTCCTGCGGATTACACCGGCGCAGTTTACCAGGGCATTTATTTTGCCAGAATTATTTTCCACATACTCGACAGCTTCCCGGCAGGACCGGTCTGATGTAACATCACAGTATACAAAAAAGGCATTTTTGCCGATTTCTTCTGCAGCGTTGGTCCCTTTTTCTTGATTGACATCAAACAAAGCGACATTTGCCCCTCCTTTCGCAAGAAAACGGGCGCAACCCAGTCCTATTCCTGAAGCTGCTCCTGTTACTACCACTACTTGATTTTCTATTTGGATCAGGTCAGATTGCATCTGCACAAGCTGCTTCCCCCTTTGTATTTAAAAATCATTTTAAGGAAAGGTTTTTGTTTATGGAAGGCCGGCTGTTTCACCGCCATCAATACGAACATCGGCACCGGTTATATATGAAGCTTCAGAAGAAGCGAGGTAAGCAAATAAGGCGCCTATTTCCCTGGGTTCGGCATGGCGTTTAATCGGTATTTCTTTGTTTACAGCCTCAAACATCTCGTCGGTATATTCTCCCTTTTGCATTTCAGTTAAAACGTAACCGGGACATACCGCATTAACCCTGATTTTAGGGGCCAGTTCCAGGGCCATTGTTTTTGCCAGGAGGATGACTCCCGCTTTCGAGGCGTTGTAATCGGCATAATAAGGATGCCCTTCAGTACCGTTAGTTGATGCTGTCATCAGGATTACTCCGTCACCCTGAGTATTCATCCGGGCGGCAGCCTGAGAGGCGCATAAAAAGATTCCATTTAAATTAACCCCGATCACTTTGCTCCATTGTTCTGCAGTTATTTCCAGAAAAGGTTTGCGGATGCTGATCCCGGCATTGGCAATTAAAACATCGATTCCCCCGAGAATCTCGTCATTTTTTAGAAAAGCATTTTTCACGGAATCGGGATCACTGACGTCAGCTTCAATACCTCCCCAGAAAGAAGGGTTGTCGGCTAATGCTTGATCCAGGGCCTCCCGGTCCAAGTCCAAAATAACTACTTTAGCACCTTCATCGGCAAAACGTTGTGCAGTAGCGAGGCCGATACCTCTTGCTGCACCGGTAACCAGAACTTTTTTATCTTTTAAATCTTCATATCGAGCCATTTATTTTCCTCCTCTCGTTTTACCTGCTGTAAACAATTTTACCGCCGACAACAGTGAGATCGACCTGGAGATTTTTGATTTCATCAGGCTCCAGGTTGGTTATGTCATCTGAAAGAACTACCAGGTCTGCAAATTTACCGGCTGTAATGCTTCCCTTGTCATTTTCCTCAAAACTGCTGTAAGCGGAACCCATTGTATAGATATAAAGAGCTTCTTCCAGGCTTAAACATTGGTCGGGGTGCCAGCCGCCGGGCGGGTTACCCTTCTTATCCTGCCTGGTTACTGCCGCATGGATTCCCTCTAATGGAGGGTAATCATCTACCGGACAATCCGAACCGCCGGACAACTTGATCCCCCGGTTAACAAAATCTTTCCAGCGGTAAGTCCATGACGCCCTTTTTTTGTCAAGGTGCCAATCCACTATAATATAATCGGAAGGGATAAACGGAGGTTGGATATCGGCAATAATATCCAGCTTCTTAAAACGCTCTAACAGCTCATTGGTGGCCATGGAGGCATGGATTAACCGGTAACGGGGATCGGATTGGGGATAACGCCGGGCTGCTTTTTCATAAGCATTAAGGACTCTTTCCACCGCCAAATCACCGATAGCATGGGTAGCCACCTGCATTTTATTTTCAGAAGCCAGATTAACCAGGGCTTCCAATCTTTCAACGGAAAGAACCTCTACACCCTGGTATGGTGATCTATCATTATACGGTTCCGAAAGAAGGGCGGTGCGACCCCCGAGCGAACCATCGGTTAAAAGCTTAAGAGGGCCGATTTTAAAATAAAGCCCGCCCTGCCCGGTGCGGTAACCGCGATCAAGGGCTGCCTGCAGCTCTTCCACAGTAGGCAGCAGGCATTGCAAATTAACCCGCAGATTAAGTTCACCTGCTGATTCGAGTTCCTGGTAGGCACCGGTTAACAACGGCATCAGATCACTGCCCAGAAAAGCCAAATCATCGGTTTGCACCGAGGTTAGCCCGGCAGATAAAAAGTCCCCGGCAGCCTGTTTAATCAAATCTTTTAAAGCTTCCCCGTCAAGAGGCGGCTTCAGATCGTTTACCAGTTTCATCGCTTTTTCTTCAAGAATACCGGTAGGTATTCCCTGCTTATCAGTGTCCACATTGCCACCTTCAACAACAGCAGGCTTTTGCTCCATACCAATTTTTTGCAATGAAAGGGTGTTAACCGACATGATATGGCAGCAGGTTCGCGTAATTGCGATACTGTGATCTGAGGAGGCCTGGTCTAGATCTTGGCGATTGGGCATTCGCTTTTCCTGGAAAAGGCCATGATCCCATCCCCAGCCGTAAACCCACTCACCTTTGTTTATGTTTCGCTCATTAATAAAATTCCTGGTGGTTTCTATAATCTCCTCAATACTTTTACAGTGACGCAGGTCAACCTTTGTCCGGTTCTGGGCATACTCCATCAGGTGCATATGACTGTCGTTAAAACCGGGCAGCAGGGATCTTCCTTTCAAATCAATTACTTTACTGCCCGCTTCTTTGAAGGCCAGGATCTGTTCATTACTGCCAATTGAAGCTATCTTATCATTTTTTATCGCTACTGCCTGTGCTTCTTCCTGCTCCTGATTTATTGTGACAATCCGGCCGTTGTGGAAAATAAGGTCCATTTGTTAATCGCCTCCTTCTTTTAGCTTCATATTTAATAACTGTACTCCACCTTACATATATGTTATCATCAAACTACAGAAAAAGCTAAAGTTATTCAGGTAAGAGCAACCACAACCGGCGACATTGAGCTGGGGCACAAGCTAATTGCCTTTAATCCGGGTTGGCCCCTTTTTTGAAAACGACTTGCCGAGGCTTCTTTTGGAGATTTCCTGGGGGAGCTGCCTGATCGGATTCTTTCTAATTGGCGGGTTAATGATATTAGCAAATGAATTTGAGGTGAAATAAGCTGAAAAAGCCTGGAGGAATAAAAAACTTTGAAGATAGCACCGGTCAGCGGTTGCGCTGGTCGATGTGGTTATTGCTTGTATCATTGCACTTGATCACCTCTTTCCACCGGGTTTCTTTTAATGTTGTTGCGGATTTGCTGACAGCTGAATTTAGTTTGACCGGAGCAGGCCTGGGTAATCTGGCTGCAGCATATACCTATATGTATGTAGTAATGCAGATCCCCGGCGGGGTGCTGGTGGATCGTCTTGGACCCAGGCGGATAGCTCTTTTAACAGGCCTGGCCATGGCTGGTGGATCAATCTGTATTGGGCTGGCCACTAATGCAGGCCTGGTTTTTCTGGGTCGGTTGCTGATTGGTTTTGGAGGGTCGGTTGTTCTAATTAATATTTTCAAATTTCAGGCTTCCTGGTTTCGCAGTGCAGAATTTGCAACTATGTCCGGGTTAGCCCTTCTGGTCAGTGGAACCGGAGCCCTGCTTGGAGCAACTCCTCTTGCTCTATCGGTGCAGCTAGTCGGTTGGCGTCCATCATTTATTTATGTCGGTCTGGCAACGGTATTGGCTGCACTTTTATGCTGGTTAGTGGTGCGCAATCGTCCGGCATATAATAGTCTTAAGCCAGACAGGTCAGCATCACCAGGTGAATCTTCAGAAAGTGAACAAACATTTTCACTTGATATAGCGGTGAGAGTACTATCAAACCGCTGCCTGTGGATCCCTTTTCTGATCAACGTTGGAACCTATGGAGGGTTTATTGTTTTTTCAGGGACCTGGGGAGTATCTTACCTGGTCCATGTTTATGGCATCGCTGTAGAGCAGGCCTCCACTTTCATGATTATTACTTATCTGGGTTACATGGTTGCTGCTCCTGCAGCTGGGTTTTTCTCTGACCGGCTTGGTTCTAGAAAAATTCCAGCGATAATTTTGGTTTCAAGCTGTGCGCTCTTCTGGTTATTTCTTGCGGCCTGGCCCGGTGGAATTCTTCCTCTTGGGCTACTTTATGTGTTAAGCGTATTCTTAGGCGTTAGCGCTGCTTCTACAGTGCTGAGTTTTCCGATGGCCCGGGAAGTCAGTCCTCCCGGTTACACCGGTTCTGTTACGGCAGCAGTTAACCTGGGAGTTTTTCTTGGTCTGGCTATTCTACAACCACTATTTGGTTTTGTGCTTGACCTGGGTTGGGAAGGCCTGGTTGTCGACGGAGCCCGGATTTATCCGGTTTATGCATACCGGCTTGGCTTCCTGGTTTGTTTTCTGTTTTCCGCTATCGCTTTAACTGCGGCACTTTTGCACAAAGAGGATAGATCGAGAAAAGGGCCCCCCTTCTAGCAAAGGGCAGCCCTTTTAAATCGCCTGTATCCTAAAGTGGTTTATTCTTCAATTAAGCCTTCTTCAACCAGGAAATCCCAGGCTACATCTTCAGGATCTTCTTCATCTATAGCTGTTTTTAAGTTAAGTTTGGTTTGGGTTTCAATATCCAGGCGGGATGATATTTCTCTTAAGTCATCCTCGAGATGGGGATTGGCTTCTAAAACTTCCTGGCGTACAGTAGGTGCTGCGTTGTAGGCGGGGAAGAATTCTTCATCATCTTCGAGAATTTGCAGGTTGTATTGGACGATTCTGCCTTCTGTGGCATCTCCGACCCCGATTAATGCTTCGCCCTGTTCAACTGCCCTGTAAGCCAGGCCCAGTTCAATTTCTACCACATCAGCAAATTCAAAACCGTAATGGTTTTGGAAAGGAACCATGCCGTCATCCCGTTCTACCCATTCAGCAGGAGTAGCAATGCTTCCGTATTCACCGTCACCTTCTTCCCTGGCGTACTCTGCTAAGTCAGACAAGGTTTCCCAGCCATATTCCTGCTGGGTCTCTTCAGTTACAAAGAGGACGAAGGTATTGTTGGCTGGAGCATAGTCTAACCAGACGATATTGTTCTCTTCTAAGTCGAAGTCGCGAATGGTCTGGTAGGTTTCTTCTTCACCTTCCGGAAGCTCGTCACCTTCATAGCCCATCACGTTCATCAGGCCTGTTCCGGTGTATTCCCAGTATAGATCGATCTCTCCGGCTTCCAGGGCAGGACGAATCACTGCTACTTCACCAAGGCCTATTTCGTTTACTACATCATAGCCCCGCTCTTCCAGCAGATAGTAGGTCAGCCACCCCTGGGTAAGCGCTTCAGGAAAAGTCTTAGAGCTTACTACCACCGTGCCTCTTTCTACATCCTCCTCAACTACATCTTCTTCAGGATCGCAGCCGATCATCGACAAAGCCAGCAATCCGATGATCAAAACCAGCGCGCTAATTTTCATGAATCTCTTCAAAATATTACCCCCTTGTTTTAGTAAAAATAATTATCCGCTAAGCTTTAAAAATTTTATTAAATCCTCTATCACCTCCCTTTGGCATTATTTAAAACTAAACTTTCATATGCTGAGGAGTAAGTATATTATCAATTACAGTCAGGAGCCGATCTAAAGTAATTGCGATTACACCAATTATAATGGTTCCTGCTATAATCAGTTCAGCCCTGAAAAAATCAATACCGGCAAAAATAACCGCTCCCATGCCTCCCCCACCTACCAGGGCGCCCAGGGCTGCTGTTCCGGAGGTGAGGACTACAGAAATCTTTATTCCGGCCATAACCACAGGCATGCTTAAAGGTATTTCTACTTTGAAGAGCATTTCCCACTCAGTCATGCCCATTCCCCGGGCTGCTTCCTTTACATCACCGGGAACACCTTTTAATCCGGCCAGGGTATTCCTGGCAATGGGAAGCAGGGCATATATGGTCAGGGCAAAAAGAGCCGGCTCGCGGCCCAATCCCAGAAAAGGGAAGAAAACAGCTATCACAGCCAGGGGCGGAATAGTCTGTCCAATATTAAATATTGTCATAACCCGGTCGGTGTACTTGACATATCGCTCGCGGGTTAAAAGCATCGCTGCAGTGAAGGCAATTAAAAAAGCTATAACCACAGGAATTAGGACCAGTTGGAGGTGTTCTAAAGCATGCGGTGGCGATCGATCCAGCAAGGCAGTCATGAACCTTTCCATTTCAAAATCCATCAGTCATCACCACTAATCATATTGATATGCCTTTTAATATCTTCCCAGCTGATGGTTCCAATTATTTCTGTTCCATCACGGACTCCTACCACGTCAGAATTCTTTTTCATCATGGTTTCCAGGGCCCTTTGAACCGGGTCAATGGCCAGGATAAAACAGTCCTTTTCTATGATCCGCTCCGGCATATCCCTGGTCCGGGTGACCAGCTCTTCGGATTTGGTCAGTTCCAACAGCTTGATTTCACGTTCTGTCCCGATCAAATCTTTTACAAAGTCATTGGCAGGATTGGACAATATCTCCATAGGTGTGCCATGTTGGACCAGCGCACCCTTGTTCATAATAACGATATGATCGCCCATCTTAATTGCTTCGTTTATGTCGTGGGTAACAAAACAGATTGTTTTTTTCAATTCTTTTTGCAGTCTTAAGAATTCATCTTGAAGACGTCCCCGCACAATGGGGTCCACTGCCCCGAAGGGTTCGTCCATTAACATGATCGGAGGGTCAGCAGCTAAAGCCCGGGCTACCCCGACCCTCTGCATCATACCACCGCTTAGCTGGTAAGGATACTTTTTCAAGACCTCTTCGGCATCCAGCCCGACTGTTTCCAAAAGTTCTTTTACCCGAGGGTTTATTTTTTCTTCAGGCCATTTAAGCAGACGGGGAACTAAAGCCACGTTTTGTTCTACGGTTCGGTGAGGCATCAGGCCAATTTGCTGGATGACATAACCGATTTCGCGGCGCAGTTCATCAGGATTAACTTCCTTGTCGCTCACTTTCTTACCCTTGATATAGATCTCACCGCCGGTTGGCTCCACTAACCTGTTTATCATGCGCAGAATTGTGGTTTTGCCGCACCCGGAAGGGCCTACAAAAACACAAATATTTCCTTCGTCAATCTGAAAACTGACCTGTTTTACAGCAGGTATGGTTGAACCGGGGAAAACCTTGTCTACTTTATCTAATACGATCAAGGTTTCTGACCTCCTTAAAGATGGCTATACTTACTCTCTTCTCAATCCCGGAGAAGTGATCTTATATTCGATCTTGCCCAAACCGTAGTCAAGCAGGATAGCAATGACAGAGACGATAACTGCTCCGGCGATAATCATATCTGCACTTTCCCGGGCGATACCGTGATGAATAAATCTGCCCAGATTTCTTTCGCCGATAAAGGTTGCTACCGTGGCTATACCGGTAATCATAACGACTGTTACCCGGATACCTGCAAAAATTATAGGCCAGGCAATGGGGATCTGGATCTGGAAGAGAATTTGCCTTGCGGACATACCCATCCCCCGCGCGGCATCTATGATCGGCCACTCCACCGACTTTATACCCCGGTATACGTTGCGGACCATAGGCATCATGGCGTATAAAATAAGGGCCAGGGCTGCAGAAGTCCTGCCCAGACCAAGCATGGGGATGGTAATGAATATACCAAATACTGAGATACTTGGAATGACAAAGAGGATATTACCAATACCGAAAGCCGTGCTGGCCAGTTTTTCGTAACGGCTGATAATCAGGCCGACCGAAATCCATAATATGAGAGAGAAAAACATTACTGTAAGCACCAGGGAAAAGTGGTTAAATGTGTATTCTATCACCCGATCCCAGCGGCGGATAATAAACTGGACGAAGCCAAGGTATTCCTCGTAAAAGTATGCGAACCAGGAGAGGGCGACACTCAAAGGGGCCATTAATTAATCCTCCCACCTGAATAAAGAGTAAAACTGATCATATTTTCTTATGATTTCCTAATTATATTACATTTTGTGGCTAATGAAGTCAAGGATGTCTTAAGAATTACAGCGAATTTAGAATATTGTATCAATATTCTAATTAGAGGGTATCTGATGTCATTGACCCTGGGCAGTTTGGTCACCATAAGGAAGCAAGCACCTGTTACCAGCTTTTTCTTTCTATAAAAAGTGCTCGGCTAACTTTGTGGATGTTTGGTTTTGGCTGGGCCCGGTGAATATTAATTGAAAATATGACCCCTGCCAATATTATTAGTACGGTATGGTAATTTCAAAACTATAGCAAGAAGTTATCGCATATTATGGGTGCATGCTTTTAACGTGGATTTTTGCGGCGG
>PWEB01000146.1 GCA_003553305.1 Syntrophomonadaceae bacterium | reverse complement strand
CTGGCTGATGTGACATACAGGCGTCACATAAAAGCAAAACTGGTGTTTATCGTGGAGACTGATCTGTTTCCTTTAAATTTCAAATTTCTCTATTTTAAAGAATAATCCTGCTGTTATTTTTAGAGCATGGGGGTTTCCTCGGCCTCTTTTTATTAACCCTTATGATACTATTACTTTCACGACAGCTCATTTACAAATATGCTTGATTTCACTCGCAGCTCTTCACTCAATTCAAGAACCCGCCTGTGATGAGTAAAATTGATTTTCCATAATATTGTTGGAACGTATGCCCAGCAGGACCGGCATGAAGATGAACGATCAACCCCGATGTGATTAGGTAATAACAGGAACTTAGCTGCACCTGGTCAATACTTAAGCCCTACCCTGCAGCAGCTACCCTGTTTCGTCCTTCATACTTGGCCTTGTAAAGAGCTTTATCGACCCGGTCGTAAAGGGCGTTGCCGCTTTCACCTGGTTTTAACTGCCCCACACCTAAACTGATTGTGCAATTTAGCTTCTTTTCCGGCTCGAAAAGGAAGACTTCTTCTGAAAAAGCCCGCCTGATCTCTTCTGCCAATACTTCTGCCTCCTCTTTTGCAGTACCGGTGAGAATAATTGCAAACTCCTCTCCTCCAACACGGCAGGCATGACCCCGTTCTCTGACCCACTCTTTTAAAACAAGGCCAAGGCGCTTTAAGACCTTGTCTCCATTACGGTGACCGTAGGTGTCATTGATGCCTTTAAATAGATCAATATCTAATAAGATTAACGACAGGGGCAGGTCATCATTTTCAGCCCGGCTGACCTCTTTCTGGTAAGTACTATTAAAATCTCTTTTATTATAAAGCCCGGTTAAATGATCAATAAGACTAATCCGGCTAAGCTCGCTTCGCTGCTGTTGGAGGGTATAATTCTCTATGGAAAGGTAGCGAATTTGGGTGGCCAGTGCAAATGAATACAACATTGTTTCGACAGAAGTAGCCGTAAAAATACCATAAGTGACTACAAGCGAGTGGGGAATAATCCCCCAACCCCTGAGCGCAAAAGCGATTACCGCCATAAACAGCATTACAATTCCCGCCAGGTAGAACGAGGAAACCCGGTAGCCTTTTTTCCTGCTGGCAAAAGCTGAAATAATGGCCAACAGGGGCATACTCAAACCAAGGATATATGCAAGGATATTTGCCTCCTGCTCTCCAATCAAAAAACTAACCATAACGGCGCTAATGGCCAGAAATATCATCGCAAAGAAAGCCGGCTTGAACCTCGGTAGATTTTCACTGATATTAAGAAAATGATAGGCAAAGAGCAGCCAAAGAACCATGGCCACCAGGCTCATTAATTGCCCATATTCAAAGAAAATACTGGCAAGCGGAGGGTAAGCTATGCGGATAGAGCCAACAATTGTTGATTGGTAGAGCAGCATGGATAGGGCAAATAACACATAATATAAGTATTGCTTGTTGCGAAGCGTAAGGAATAAAATAAAATTATAGAGGGCCATAGCCAGCAATAATCCAGATAAACTGCCAAGAAGCAAGATCCTATTTTGAGCTATATTTTCATGCAGATTACGATCAAGCCAGTCTATACGAAAACCGGAAGAACCTGAAGTCTGAATGCGGATAAAACCATGGGCGGCTTCCTCATAATCGGACGGCACAAGAAAAGCAGGAGAAAGTCCAGCCAGTTCGTCGTTATGAGGATAGCTGTCAAAACCTCCCTGGAGAGAAACCAGGTGATTGGCTTGTTCTACAGGTATAAATACCTTTATATCATCCAGGCCATAATCAAACGAAAGCACCTGCTCAGACAGTGCATCTTCCTGTGAGCTCAAATCAGGTAAGCGAAATCGAATCCAGTGAATCTCAGAAATAAGGCCGAAGTTAAATATGGGCTGCTCATGGCTTATAAATTTATCGGCAAATTCCGGTGAAGCCACCTGGTCAATACTATATTCAGCCTTTTCAGTTGTGAATATTGCATATTCCAAATCCTTGCTGCTCACCCCGGTGCGCTCATCAGCGCTACAACCAGTTAAGGTAAGCAAAAAAATAATCACGATTGGAAAAATAACTCTTATCAAGCTATTGCTGTGCTGACTAACTTTCAGGGTAAAACCTCCAAACTTTCTTAGATATGAAAAAGCTAAGATAAATTTCATGGCGTGTTAGTGTCACGGTTTCATCGAAGATATAATCATAAGTAAACAATCTACTTTTGCGCAAAACTTCGATGATCTTTGTTTTGGCAGATTCTGTATCGAGCACTTCTGCATCGCAATAACAGAAAAGTTAACGGAGCTCTAGAAGAAGTTTCATTAACCATCTTTATCACCTTTTTCCCTGCATATAAAAAACTTTAGCTGGTTGCAGGTGAGTTTAAAGAACAATTCGTCTTTGTTCCCACTTACGCACCGGGTGCCTGTGCCATGCCCTGTATTATTCAAACTCCTGCGCAGTTAAATACAGGCCGCTAAAGAGATAAACAACGGGGGCGGGTAGAGTTCTATTTCCCTTAACATCAGCCCTGAATACCTGACCAACCGTATTGAAATCATAGATCCGGTAAAGGAGCTTAATCTGATGAAGAGAACCCCTGGCCAGGACCTCTAAGATGATCTGTGGTTTGGCAGTTTCTGTATCGAGCACTTCTGCATTGCAATGCCAAAAAAGTGAATGGAGCTCTGATGGAAGTTTCATTATAGACCACCTTTCTCCTGGTCATGATTACCCAGTATTCTCATATAAGCAGATACCTGGCTTCTTAAAAAACCTTCTATAGCCTCAGAAGTTAATGATTTCTCCAATACCAGGCTTAATGCTTCTTGCTTGTCAGTTATATCTTCAGTATAGGACAGTTGCTGCAAGAATAACTTTTCTGAAAAGACCTTTTCTCCCCCTAAAACATATTTTTTACTACAATCCCTGATAATCTCTTCAAGGCTACTGTATGGTTTTTTAAGCAAGTAATAAAGATCAATGTAATCTCTAAAAGAAGTTCTCCTGCCCAACACATAAGCTTTCATTAAAGCAATTTCCTTGACAGAAGAAATTTTAAGCTCTTTCAATCCGGAGCTAACATTCGCTCCGTCAAGGAAACTATTGATGATCGGAAAGGGATAATGGATAAAACTGATTTTTGTCCCCAATAGTCTTAGATCAACCTGATCAGCCTTTCGAAAAACAATCTCATAATCTTTTTCTGGATAATGATGGCCTGACCAGGCAACCAATTCTTCAGCATCAATATTTGTAGCAGTAAAAAAATCAAGAGCAATAGATTTGCGATGCTCGATTTGCAGGGCTAAAGCCGTCCCACCTGAGAGGTAATACTTTTGAGCAAATCTTTGACTTGCTATGTCTTGACATACTTTCATCATATTTATGGTCATTACCCGGTTACTAATTTGAAAACACACTCCTCGATGAAAATGTGGTCTAATTAATTTTAACACATAAACTGAGCTGGGGTTAGATCTTGAAATAACACATTCTTTAAAGCAGGAGATTGAGCCAAATCATTGAATTTATAATATGCAGACTTCACAAACCGGCCCAGAGCATTCTTTCAGGTTGATGAGGTTCACCCTTACGAGGTCCCCTGTATTATCTCCTGGGAGATAGACGCGGGGCACAAACCTTTCATGGAATGGATCGCAGAGTAAACCCGTGGACAGTAACTGCATAGCCGCCTACAACCAAATATTACACGTTGTTTTTGTTTAACAATACGATAAACTCTTTGAAGTCTTTACCCAGCCATTGCACTTCCAGGAATTATACTCTTCTCTGGTCTGCTCAAGACCAGCTATGCGTTCCTGGTATATCTTACTTTTCCAGTAATTATAATCATCTGGCTGCTCGTGCAGCTTATATTTATTGACTACTTTTTGCATAAAACTACACACTCCCACTTTGGGTATATATAGATGAGCGCACACAAGAATTTCATTGCTTTATATTTATCTTTTGATAAGCTTATCCATCCATGAAAGCGCGGACCTTTGAAATATAGGCCTCGATGTTGAACTTCGATTTGCTGCCCTTGTAACTCATGTAGCGAACCTTGCCGAAGACGGGCCGCTCGCCCCAGGCCCGGTCGTGCACCCCGCCGATGCTCCAGGCTACGCCGCTGTAACCGTTGGGATCGCGCCCGTCCAGCGAATATTTATCGTTTAAGTAGATGGCAAATTCCATGGCCTGTTCTGGATTTTGTGTCCATTCAAGGATCTTTTTAGCCCAGTACATACGCATGTAGCCGTGCATCTTACCGGTATAAACCATTTCATTTTGGGCAGCATTCCAGAGCTGATCGTGCGTGCGGGCCCCTTCGAAATCAGCCAGCGGGTAAATATATTCCCTGGGATCGTTCCTGTGCACTTCCATGGTTTCCCGGGCCCAGCGGGGAAACCCGGCAGTAGAGTCGTATGCCCGGTTGTAGAAGCAGTAGTTGTCGGAAAGCTCCCGGCGCACCACCAGTTCTTCTAAATAAGCTTCTTTCGATGCTTCTAAAGAAGACCCTTCACCTGCGCCGGCCCTGCTGATCGCGCAGGCAAGCCTCTGGGCGGAAAGCTGACCGAAATGCAGGTAAGGCGAAAGGTTTGACTGACCGTTTAGGATAGGGTCGTTGCGGTCCCGATCGTAAAAAGGGAGTTTATTGCTAATAAAGTGCTCCATTGCTTCCCTGCCGGCTGTTTCCCCGGGCTTAAACCCGCTTACCGGCGGAACCGACTGACCCAGGAAGAGGGCATTTTCCGCAGCCTTCCAGTCGGTAATCTGATCACCCTGCTTTAAATGAGCAGAGGGGTAGGGATGAGCCTGCGGTGCAGGAATATCTGTCAGGTAAACCGGCAGCAGTTTATTGATTTTAGGGCGGAAGGTATAGGCTGCATATTCCTGCTTACTTGAAGCCAGCCGGCAGGGCACTATGTTGTGAGCGTCTACCTCGAAGAAGGCTAAAGGCAGGTTCGAGGCCACCTTTTCTTTCCAGTCCGTTTGAATGCGCAGAGGTGAAAAATCGCAGACCAGGGCGCCGGCTGCTGTTTCCCGGCAGAATCCGGGGATTTTTTCTACAGGATTCCCGGTTAACAGGGAAAAGGCGATCTTTAATTTGCGTAAATCCTGTTCCAGCTCGGCAAGCCCCTGCAGCATGAAACGGTACTGCCGCAAAGCAGCTCCCAAAAACTCTGGAACCAGGCAAAAAACTACCACCAGGGGCTGCTTTTTTGCCAGGGCCAGTTCCTGGGCATATAACAGGGCCCAGTTATCCCTGATTCGCTGATCCCTGCTCATCCAGTAAACTACCGGGCCAGTGCCAGTATCCTGGGAATTAAGCTTTTTCACCCTGTTTAGATCAATACCTGAAGTCATTTCGTTAAACCTCGCACCCGTGTAAATTAGCGAAATTAGGGTAAAATTCTTTCCTGCTGATATTGAAACAAGCTTAACACTGCAAGGTTTGTTTGGCAAATATTCATGCAAGGACTTGTGTTTCGGAAATTGAAGTTGAAAACTGTCTATGCAGAGGGACACTATGTGTAGAATAAAAAAAGGACATCTTGACATCACCGTCGAATATATTTTAAAACCCTACAACCCTTGATCACAGGTTCTTAAATACCATTAAGAGCAGGTCAAATATCTCTTGACATTTACTTGATATCGTTGTATTTTTGTATATACTTAATATAGTTTAGGTTAAGCAAATCGATATAAGTAATAATATGTTCTTATTAACTTAAAACTTATATATTGACCAAGCATCAATGCAAAGAGGTGACCGGCTCATCCATTCCCTATCTGATAGTTTTTTCTCGCTTTGCTTGGCGCCGTTCAATGTTGGAGTTTATCTTACGGCTCAAGCTGAGAATCCTTCGCTTTTTATGGACGTTATTAACTACCTGGACCGCCGTGGCGAAATAGTTTGGAATCTTTTGCTGGAACACCTTTGGCTGGTGTTTGTTTCCATCGGCATTGCCGTTATTGTATCTGTAATAGTAGGAATTATCATTAGCTATTATGCAAAAGCGGCGGATACAGTGCTTGCGGTGTGCCAGGTGCTAATGACTGTTCCAAGTATCGCAATGCTTGGGATGATGGTCCCCTTTTTCGGGATTGGTTTTACCACCGGGGTTGTTGCCCTGATCCTTTATAGCCTCCTGCCGATTGTTCGCAATACCTACACAGGTATTATAGAGATTGACCCGGTCATCATCGAATCAGCTACTGGCATGGGTATGACTGAATGGCGGGTGCTGACCAAGATCAAAATCCCTCTTGCCATGCCCGTAATCATGGCCGGCATACGGACCGCTACAGTTATGATTGTCGGTATTGCTGCAGTTACAGCATACGTCGGTGCAGGCGGCCTGGGAGAGCTTATTTTCCAGGGTATTTCCAGATCAAGTGAAGAGATGATTATAGTTGGCGCAATTGGGGTATCAATCATTGCCCTCATATTTGATTATATTTTGTCCTGGGCTGAACGCATATTTACCCTCAGGAGTAAGGGCAGGGAAGACAGGCAATTATCAAGCTGAAAGAATTAAATAATTTCCGGGGCGCTGAGCCCCCGTCAGTAAAAGAATTTTTATGAACCAACAAAAATAGCTTATTAGTATTGACTAGGAAGGATAGGATTGGTTATGCGACATATACGCTGGCAAGATTATATTTACCCTCTGTTTTTAATTGCAGCAGGCATTGCTATCGTAATATACGTGGTACATAACCCTACTGATGGTTTAGTAGAGCGAGTCCTTAGTTATGAAAATATGGCAAAGGCCCTGCGGCAGCATTTACTGTTAATGCTTGTCTCGATGATCGGGGCAATCCCTATTGGTATTTTAGGCGGGGTTTTGCTTTCCCGTCCAAAGTTTTACTACGTTGGAAAGGTAGTCGAAAGTATAGTGAACATAGGACAAACTGTCCCACCACTGGCCATTCTTGCCTTGTTTTTCGTCATTATGGGAATTGGTTTTAGAATGGCGGTTTTTGCTCTTTTCCTTTACTCCATTCTTCCTATTTTGCGCAATACTTTTGCCGGTATTGTCCAGGTGCCATCCAGCATCATTGAATCGGCAAAGGGGATGGGCATGACCCCATTTCGCGTCTTGACCCGCATAGAATTGCCTCTTGCTTTTCCAATAACCGTCGCAGGCATCCGGACAGCAATTGTTATTAACGTGGGCACCGCTGCCATGGCTACCTTTATTGGCGGAGGCGGTCTTGGTGATCTAATAGTAGCGGGAATATCTTTGGGACGTGATATGGTTATTTTTACCGGCGCGTCCTTAGCCGCTATAACTGCAATTTTACTTGACAATACCATAGGTCAGGTACAGAAGGGGTTGGTTAGATGGCATTAGGCTTTTTACGTTCTGAATGCTACTATATTATTTAAATTAAACAAGGGGGACTGAAATTTATGACAGTGAAACGTATGATGACAATATCGTTAGTATTGTTAATGTTAGCAGGCTTATTGTTTGTAATTGGTTGCGAAACTGAAGAGGTTGACGATGCAGTGGAGGAAGATGAAGTAATTGATACAGAAGTCGTGGTAGGCTCGAAGGAATACACCGAGCAGCTGGTTTTAGGGCAGATCGCCATTTATGCCTTAGAACACCATGGCATTCCAACAGTTGATGAAACCGGCCTGGGCGGAACAAGTATGGTCCGTGAAGCTCTTGAAGCGGGAGATGTTGATCTATACTGGGAATACACAGGAACTGCTTTAATCTCAATTCTTGGTCACGATGAAGCAATAACCGACCCGCAGGAATGCTATGATGTAGTTACAGAAACAGACATTGAAGAAAACCAGATAGTCTGGTTAGACTATACACCTTTTAATAACACCTACACCATCATGATGCGGCAGGAAGATGCCGACGAACTTGGCATTGAGAGTATCAGTGACCTGGCTAACGCAATTAATGAAGGAGTTGAAGCGCCGGAACCTGGTGAATGGAATTTGGCCAGTGACCATGAATACACCATTCGGGATGATGGTTATCCAGGTTTGCAGGAACTGTACAACTTTGAGTTCGAAGAAGCACTTCCCATGGATGCAGGAATTGTTTATGATTCTCTGAAAGAAGGAGATGTGTCGGTTTCAATGGGGTACGCAACAGATGGCCGGATCGCAGCTTACGAACTGGTTAACTTAGAAGACGATAAAAACTTCCACCCGGTTTACAACTGCGCTCCCACATTACGCGAGGAAACCTTGCAGGAACTGCCGCAGATTGCAGACATCCTCAATCCCATTGCCCATGCCCTGGATTCTGAAATGATGGCCGCTATGAACATGAAAGTAGATATTGATGGCGATCTTCCAAGCGAAGTCGCTGAAGAGTGGCTCTTAGAAGAAGGGTTTATTGAATAAAAAGAGCTGGCGAAAGGCAAAGTTAAGCTAAAGCTTCTATCCGGACGGTCACCTGGCCGTCCGGTTTTATTTCAACCATCGATAAAGCAAAGCTGCGGCCTGGCATTTGGATCTTTCCAGAGCACAGGAAAAGATTGCAAGGCAGGCTGCTTTTTATACATG